>DUSU01000073.1 GCA_012842425.1 Candidatus Fermentithermobacillaceae bacterium
GGTTCAAGGAACTGGGGCGTGAAGCGATTGGTGAGCCCGATCCCAGTGTTGAAATCGGATGCGCCCCCATCGAGGGCAGGATCAAGGCGGCCTTCGCCCAGTTCGACGAAGTGTCCAGGGCAAAGGCAGACCCAGACCAGCTTGAGGTCTTGAAAAAGGCGATCGCCTTGGAAAAGGAATCCTACGAGACATACGACGAGCTCTTCAAGAAATCAGAAGGAAGCACCAAGGAGATCTTTGACAAGATCCGCCGGGAAGAGTACGAGCACTTGGTCGCCCTTGAGAACATGCTCATGTACCTCTCGAGGACGGGCATGTGGTTCGATATCGAGGAATCCAAGCGCTGGAACTGGATGAACACCTAAGCGGATGAGTAACTAGAAAACAGGTTTCCCGGTGATCCCCCGGGGAAGTACACCTCCCACATACAGACCCGGAACCACTAGGAGCGGTGATTCCCCCAAGCCCAGGACCGGACCGCACCCCGCTGAACTTCCCAAAGGGATGCGGTCCGGTTCATTGATGTGGTCTACTGAGCCGGCCTACTGAGCGAGTCTGTTGAGCTGGTCTGTTAAGTTGGGCTATTGAGACGGTTTGCTTAGACGGTCCACTGAAACCGGTCTATTGAGACGGTCACTGAGCCGGTCTGTTGAGAGGTCACTGCCCAGTCTATTGAGCCGGTTTGACCCGTCTCGTTGACCCGGTTCACTCATTCGACTTCTTCCGCCAAACTGCGCGGCGCCTTGAAGGAACCTCGGCTGTCTTCAGGGTATAGTAGCCATTGGGAATAACGTGCGACCACAACTTGAGTCCGCCGGGGAAGGTGGCGCGTTGACAAGAGGATTGGCCACGTACTTGGGTGAAGAGCGGCTCCGGGCATGGAACGAAGCCATAGCCGATCGTTACTCGGTACGCTCCTATCGCAAGAGGCCGGTCAGGGCAGAGGCCCTTCACCGCATAGAAGGGCTGCTGGCGGGCTTTTCGCCCCTTTGCGAGCGCGCGCGGGGTTATCTGGTGGTTCAGGACGCTTCGCGCATTTTCACCGGTTACGTAGGGCCCCTTGGGAAGGTTACCAACGCGCCTGCGGCCGTTGCCTTCGCGGGCGACTTCCACCTGCCGAGATATATGGAAGCGATCGGCTACCTAGGAGAAGGAATCATACTGGAAGCGACCTCGCTCGGCTTGGCTACGTGCTGGATGACGGGCTCTTTCAGCAAGGACCGAGTTCTAGCCAGGGTAAACCTGCCCCCCGGATGGAAGGTAATCGCGGTGACCCCATTAGGCTACGAGGCAAAAGGCACGACGCTGGGCGATAAGGCGCTACGGGCTCTGCTCAAGTCAGATACCCGGAAACCCCTATCCGAGATCGTAACCGGCCTGCCTAGACCACGGTGGCCTAAGGGACTCAAAGAGGCTATTGAGGCGGCCAGGTGGGCCCCATCTGCCGGAAACGCGCAACCTTGGCGCTTCAGAGTGGACAGAGACGGAGTGACCCTCTCGGTCGACACGGGGGACGTAGGCTTCGACTCCGTGAAGCGCCTGTCGTGCGGCATAGCCATGCTGCACTTCGAAGTAGCCTGCTCTGCATCAGGCATTCAGGGATCATGGAGGTTCCCCAGGCCCGGGATCCCCATCATCGCCAAGTACAGATACGCATAGACCTCCACCGGACCTCCGCCTTACTTCTCGAGGCCCTCCGCTTTCCGAGGCAACCGTCATGCTTTCCGAGCTAACCGCCGTACTGTATGCCCCACCCTACTTCCCGAGGTAGGCCTTTTTCACTTCAGGGTTCCGGAGAAGCTCCCGGCAGGGAGCCTCCATCACGATCCTCCCTGTCTCCAACACGTATCCCCTATCGGCGGTCTTGAGGGCCTGGTAGGCGTTTTGCTCTACCAGCAGTATCGTCGTGTGCTTGCGGATCTCTTCGATCTCGCGGTAGATCTCCTGGACGAGGACCGGAGCAAGCCCCATTGAAGGCTCATCCAAGAGCAGGAGCTTGGGTCTCGACATGAGAGCCCTGCCGATGCACAGCATCTGCTGCTCGCCGCCGGAGAGGGTCCCGGCGATCTGCCACCGGCGTTCCTCAAGACGCGGAAACAGCTGAAACACGCGGGCTAGGTCCTCATCCATCTGCTCTCTGTCTTTCCGGAGATAGGCCCCCAGCCTCAGGTTCTGGTCTACCGTCAGTTCGGAGAAGACCCTCCTCCCTTCCGGAGCGTGGACGATGCCTGACTCAACAACTTGGTGGGGAGACATCCTTTTGATGTCCCTCGACTCAAAAGACACCTTGCCCGAGGTGGCCCTGACAAGACCGGAGATGGTCCTAAGGAGCGTCGACTTCCCCGCCCCGTTGGCGCCGATGATGGTCACGATCTCTCCGGTGTTCACTTCCACCGAGACATCGTCGAGGGCGTGGATCCCGCCGTAGTAGACGTTAAGCTTGTCAATCTTCAGCATCGGTCTGCGCCTCCCCGAGATAGGCTTCAATGACTTTGGGGTTTACTTGGATTTCAGCCGGAGTGCCGTGGGCAAGGAGCTTACCGAAGTTTAGGACATACATCCTCTCGCAGATGTTCATAATCACGTCCATGTGATGCTCAATTATGAGGATCGTGGTATCGAAATCCCGTTTCACGTCGCGGATGAACTCAATGAGGTCGACACACTCCTGCGGGTTCATACCCGCAGCGGGTTCGTCCAGGAGGAGCAGTTTGGGACGGGTGGCCAGGGCCCGGGCGATCTCGAGTCGCCTCTGAAGGCCGTAAGGAAGGCTCGAGGCTATTTCATCTTTCCGGCTCAGAAGCCCTACCATATCCAGAAGGCGGAGCGCGTCCTCATGGGTTTCCTGCTCGCAAACGTCAAACCTCGGCGTGTGGAGGAAGGCGTCCGGCAACCTGTAAGGTACGCGGAGGTGGCCGGCGGTCCGCACGTTTTCGTACACGGTGAGCGTCTTGAAGAGCCGTATATTCTGGAATGTACGTACTACGCCCAGTTTGGCTATCTGGTTGGGCTTGAGTCCCACGAGGTTTTGGCCCCTGAAGCGGATCTGGCCGGACGTCGGAGTGTACACGCCGGTGACCAGGTTGAACACCGTGGTCTTCCCTGCCCCGTTGGGCCCGATGAGGCCGACGATCTCGCCCTCGTCAACGTTCATAGTGACATCGTCCACGGCGGTCAGACCGCCGAACTTGATTGTCAGGTTCTCCACCTCAAACAGCATTACGGCCTCGCCTCCTTCCGCACGACGACGCGCCCTATCCACTTCTTAAACCCCGGCCAGGTAAGCTCACGCCTACCGAGGAGTCCCTGGGGCCTTGTCAGCATGAGCACGAGAAAACCCGTGGCGTAAAACACCATCCATCCCCTTCGTAGGAAGTTCGCGGGCCCCAACATACCCATGCCCCCAAGGAAGGTGGCCAGGTTCCGGAAGACCTCAGGGAGGAGAGTTATGCACATGGCGCCCAATAGCGACCCCGTAAGGCTCCCCAGACCGCCCAGGATGACCATAGACACCGACTCGATGGTCTTGGCGTAGTTGAAGACGTCCGGGTGCAGGTACATCATGTAATGGCCGATCATTGCTCCGCCGAGCCCGGCAAAGAACGACGAGATCATGAAGGCAACCACTTTATAGTAAGTGGTATCGATTCCAACCGACTGGGCGGCGATTTCGTCCTCCTTGACCGCCACGAAACAGCGCCCCTGCTTGGAGTTGACCAGGTTCGATAATATCCATAGGGTTATCGTCAGGGTCACGGCTGCCACGGGCAGCGAGGTCACGTACGGGACGCCGGGGAGACCCAGTCCTCCTCCGGTCAACTTGGTCGTGTTGTTTAGGATGGCGGTGATTATATACTGGAATCCCAGCGTGACCACTGACAGATAGTCTCCCACCAGACGGAGCGAGGGGAAGCCAACCAAGAAGCCCACCAGCGCGGACAGCAGCCCTGCAGTAATGAACGAAGGCAGAAACGGCCACTTAGCCTTCATCATGAGGAGCGCCGACGTGTACGCCCCCACCACCATAAACCCTGCGTGGCCGAGGCTGAACTGCCCGGTAAACCCCGAGATCAGGTTCCAGCTCAAGGCCAGCACTGCGTTAATGCAGAAGATGGTCATGATCCCAACGGGATACGCCGGGAGAACTTCACGGAGCAGCGAGCCGATGACCCAGACAGCCGCCACTTCCAGGGCGAAGACAATAATGCGTCTCACAAAGCCGTTCGTTTTGGTCATCAAACGTCACACCTTCTCCTGGGTGCCCTTGCCAAGAAGCCCGCTGGGCTTATACAGCAGCACGAACACCAAAAGTACGAATGCTATGGCATCCTTGTAGTTGGATGAGATGTATGCGGCCCCGAATGTCTCCAGCATGCCGATCAGGTACCCTCCTAGATAAGCGCCGGGGACACTTCCGATCCCCCCGACCACCGCAGCCGCGAAGGACTTCAAACCGAAGAAGCCTCCCAGGTACGGGTTGACGCTGAACCTCATGCCGATCAAGACACCCGCGGCACTGGCCATGATGCCCGCGAGGAAGAACGTTAGCGATATGGTTTTGCTCGTGTTGATGCCCATGAGGGCAGCCGCATCTCTGTCGAGCGCGACGGCCTTAATGGTAAGCCCTGCGAGCGTGCGGTTCACGAAATACGAGAGGGAGCACATGAGGACGAGTCCGACGGCGACCAGGAGGAGGTCCACCGGAGGAATCCTCATGCCTGCCATCGTGATGGGCGCAGACGGGAGGACCCGGGGAAACGGGTGGAAGTCGGGCGACACAAATACCACAATCGAGTTCTCTACCAAGAGAGAGACGCCGATAGACGTAATAAGTAAGTTGAGCTTGGGCGCTCCTTTCTCGCGGAGGGGCCTATACGCGTACATCTCCGTGAGATAGGAAAAGACCCCGCTCAAAGACATGCTGAGGCCGAACGCCAGCGGAAACGGTAGCCAGTTGCGGAGAACGGAATACAAGGCGATATACGCGCCGACAGTGAGAACTGACCCGTGGGCGAAGTTTATGAACTTCAGCACTCCGAAAACCAGAGTGTACCCTACCGCCACCAACGCGTAAACGCTTCCGATAGCCAGGCCGTTCCACAGCTGCTGCAAGAACTGTTGCATCGAAAACCTCCTCCCCGTGATCAGTTCAAGTTCGTTTCAGGCCCCGCGGTAAAGACGGCCGCGGGGCCCTTCTCTCTAGGTACAGCCGGTATCAGGTAACAATAGATGCCATCCGATCGTGATTACTCAGGAAGCACCTTCTCGACGAACTTGAAGTCCTTGCCCACGACCCGGATTATGACAACGGGTTTGTTCAAGGGATTGTGGGTCTCGGGGTCCATGGTGAACGTGCCCGACGGCACGGGGACATCCTTGATGGTCTCGATGGCGTCCCTGATCTTCTCAGGATTTAGCTCTCCGGCTTTCTTGATGGCCTCGGCGATGATCATCATGGCCTCGTAGGAGAAGCACGCGTTGGAGTTCGGATCGGCGTTGTAGGTCGCCTTATACTTCTGGGCGAACTCCTGCGCCTTCGGATCCGGGTCATCGCCTGCGTACAGCGTGGTCAGGTAGAGGTTCTGGACTGCGTCCTCACCCGCGATGTCGATGACCTGCGGGGCGTGGGTCGAGTCGCCAGCGATAAAGATGTTGTCCATCCCAAGCTCTTTAGCCTGCTTGAGGATGAGCCCTGACTCAGCGTAGGTGTTGGGGGTCACGACGATCTCGGGGTTAGCCGCCTTGATCTTGGTGAGCTGCGGGCGGAAGTCCTGAGTGCCCTCTGGGAAAGTCTCCTCGGCCACGATCTCGCCGCCAAGCTCCTTGAACCTGGCCATGAAGACCTCAGCCAAGCCCTTGTTGTAGTCCTGGGCGATGTTGTAGATGACCGCCGCCTTGGTCTTCTTGAGCGAGTTATACGTGAAGTTGGCCATGGCGGCTCCCTGGGCCGAATCTAGGAAGCAAGCCCTGAAGTAGTAGAGGTTCACCTTAGTCGGGTCCGCCGGATCCATCACAACAGCCGGGTTGGTGCTAGTCGGCGCTATAGCCGGCCGCTTCAGCTCCTTGAGAACCGGGGCTGCCGCGATCGAGTTGGAACTCGCGACTTCACCGATGAGGACTATTACCTTGTCCTCCTCGATCAGCTTGCGCACGACGTTCGGAACGAGCTCTTTCTTGGACTGGGTGTCCTCGTAGATGACCTCGACTTGCATCCCGAGGATACCGCCTGCGTCGTTTATGTCCTTTTTCGCAAGCTCGGTCCCATTCTTGTTAAGTCCACCCTTGGCTGCATTTGTGCCTGTGAGCGGCTAGAAAGCTCCGATCTTGATGAGCTTGGGCGCCTGAGTCTGCCCGGGGTCTTCTGCCTCCTTTTGAGTGCAGCCCGTGAGGACGAAGCTCAAAACCAAAGTAGTGACGATAGCAAACACAGCAATACCTTTCACATTACGCTTGTACACTCTCCCACCTCCAGAATTCTCGAGAAACATGGAGCAAAGATGGAATCCAGCGGTATCGTGGCGCGGCGCGATAGGTATAGAGATAGACCATCACTGCGCTCCCGGCAGCGCCGGAGCGCAGAGTGAGAATGAGAAAGCACAGAGTGTGTAGTCCGTCTTGGGCGGGCTGTACATCCGGAAACTTGCTGCGACTTGCAGGCCCGGATGTCACATGGAACCGTTGGTTCTAGTGGCGTGTGTGTCTGCGTGGCACCTCTTAAGGTCGCCCAGCGATCGTGTCTAGGTCTATCGCAGAGCAGCGGTAACCAAGTTCAGACCTTCTGTGAGTGGCTATGGTCGGTGACACCGCCTCTTGTCCGTATCGTGCCGCTCTTCTTCTGACAACAAGCACATCCGCCTGACTTGGCAGACATGCCAACTTGCCTTGGAATACCCCCTTTCGGCAGATACTGAACAAGAGATAGCACCGAACGATTGAAGAGCGACTAAACAAGAATCCCCTATGCACGTGGAAAACCTTGGATCATTCACGAGTAACTGGCTGGGGACTCAAAGTGAAATTCGTCGGAGAAAACCGGATTCCTGCAAAGAAAAACACATACCACACAAATGTCTGGCTCAGGAGATAGTGATGAGGGGTTGACAGTGAAATGCCCTCGCAGCCCGACGAGAAAATACCACTGTCAGTCATGCAACCTCGAGTGGAGCGGGTAAACCAGGAGGACGTTCACTCCGTGTTCTTCAGTGCAATATCCGTGTCTGAGCACTCGCGGAGCGACCAGTCTGGCGGATAAAGGCAACCTTTGCATGATTGCCATCCACAAAGTGAACTGTCAACCCAGCCACACGAGCGGCCACACTGTGAGCAGGCGGTTCTGTACTGTTATACACAATAGCATAGGTTCCCGGACTGACAGACTCGGGCAAAGCACTTCGAAGGACCACAAGAGATTGGGCAGGTCTGTGTAGATACACTCCAGCCTCAACCGGCTCCACACTGAGCCCTGTGGCGCGCTCAAGCTCGTTTGAGACTTGTACAATGTCAGAGCTGACTACAAGGGTCCTGAGGTACTGTTCTGTTAGGTCGTCATGTGCCAACTCTATCTGCAGTTGCCTCTCAGCCATTGCGTCCATTCGTTTCAGAGTCCCGATCTCATGTGTGTCGGAGTCCACTAGTCTTATGTGCTTCTTGCCGTGATACTTCAGCCATTCGATGTACGGTAAGTTGGCGAATATGGTTTCGGGTTGATTTCTGCTAGAACCAGACCCGCCAAGCACGCTATCAACGTGGACTATTGGGCTTGTGCATAGAGCATCCCATACCTTGCGCAGTTCGGCTATTGACCTGCTTGTTCTGCGACCCCTTGAGTTAAGCAGTTCAACACGTTCATCGGTCACCTCAACGACCGTGACATTCGCTCCGGGACGGATGCTATTGAGTTCTCTGCCAACAAGCCTCTTGATGTCTTCCAAGACCTTAGTGAAAGTCATGCGCGACCTCCTTTCAGTACGGGCGGGTATTTAAGTACACTGGCATCTTCTCCCGCTTGTTCCACCGCTGCGATGTCTTCCAGCCACTCCCTAAGGAAGGATTCGGTCTGCGGATCGTCTTCGCCGGCCCGCCTAAATGTCACGCGATGAGGTAGCGATACGCGGATCGGTCTTCTGTCCAGTCCATCCTGATCGTCTGAAAGCCTGTCCTTGAGCTCAAGACCGGCGGCAAAACGCCGAATGTCCGAAACGAAATCAAGCACAATCACTTTTTCCTTGCGGGGAGATATTCTCAATCCCCGGCCTAGTTGCTGAACGAAAATCCTCCTACTATGAGTAACACGCTGAAAAACAATGATGTTGACATCCGGAACATCCACGCCTTCATTCAGAATGTCAACTGCACACAATACTTCGATTGCTCCATCCTCAAAATCGCACAGTAGTCGGTTTCTTTCGTAGTTCTCCAGCCTTGGAGCAAGCGAAGTCTGCGAGTATATAGCGGCGGCATTGCAGAAACCAAGAGCATTAATCCGATCTCTCATTGTGATAGCGTGGTCGATAGTCCCGCAAAACACAATAGCCCTGGGTGCAGACTGTTCTGCCCATACTTTCTGTAGTTCGAAGACTACGGCATCATCCCACTCACTAATGAAGAGCGTTCTGTTTATCTGCTTCGGCGAGAACCTACTACCTTGAAGGAGTAGTGTCCTTATACTTCTGTAAAAGCGGATCTTGAGGAACAGACAGTTCGGGCCACCGGCCCCTCTGGTAGACTGGTTGATTGAAGAGATCACTAGTCAAGGAGGAGCAATGGTGACCCAATA
>DUSU01000074.1 GCA_012842425.1 Candidatus Fermentithermobacillaceae bacterium
TTGACGGCCACGGGAACTTCGGCTCCATCGACGGAGACCCCGCCGCCGCCCAAAGGTACACCGAAGCGCGCCTCACGGCAGTAGCCGAGGATCTGCTCACGGACATCGACAAGGACACGGTCGACTGGCAGCCCAACTTCGACGACAGCCTGAAGGAGCCGACGGTCCTTCCGTCGCGGATCCCCAACCTCATCGTCAACGGTTCGGTGGGTATCGCCGTCGGCATGGCGACCAACATCCCGCCCCACAATCTAAACGAAGTAATCGATGCCCTGGACGTCCTCATAGACCGGCCCGATGCGACGGTTGAGGAGCTCATGGAGCACATCAAGGGGCCTGACTTCCCGACGGGAGCCCTTATCATAGGCCGGGATGCCATCAAGTCTCTTTACACGACCGGCAGGGGCATTCTCACCCTCCGGGCCCGCACGAGGATTGAGAGGGAGAAAAACGGCAAGCAGGCCATCATTGTGGACGAGATCCCGTACCAGGTGAACAAAGCCCGACTCATAGAGTCCATCGCCGAACTGGTTAGGGATAAGAAGGTACAGGGTGTCACCGACCTCCGCGATGAGAGCGACAAGAACGAAGGGCTGAGGATTGTCATAGAGGTGAGGCGAGATGTCGAACCCCAGGTGGTCCTGAACCAGCTCTTCAAGCACACGAGCCTCCAGACCAGTTTCGGAGGCATCCTGCTTGCCCTGGTGGACGGGCGTCCCCAGGTGCTTACACTTAAGTCGCTCCTCTGGAACTACCTCATGCACCGCAAAGACGTGGTCGTGAGGCGTACCAAGTACGAACTGCGAAAGGCGGAGGAAAGGGCGCATATACTGGCCGGGCTTGTTATCGCTTTGGACAACCTGGACGAAGTGATAGCCCTCATCAGGGCCTCGGAAAACCGCGCTGAGGCGGAGAAGGGCCTCATGGAGAACTTCGGTCTCGACAAGATCCAGGCCAACGCCATCCTGGAGATGAGGCTCGAGCGCCTCACAAGGCTGGAGCGGGACAAGATTATCGAAGAGAGGCAGAGACTGCTCAAGGAGATTGAGTACCTGAGGGCAGTGCTCGCGTCTGAGCGCATGGTGATGGGTATTGTCAGGAAAGAGCTTGCCGACGTCAAGAAATCTTACGGCGACGACCGCCGCACCCGTATAGTCGATGAAGTCGATGACATCAAGGAAGACGAGCTCATCATAGAAGAGGAAGTCACCGTCCTCCTCACCAACCTGGGCTTCATAAAGAGGATGCCGCTTACCGTGTACCGCAGCCAGCGAAGGGGCGGTATGGGAGCCACAGCCATCCAGACCCGGGACGAAGATTGGGTTGAGAAGGTTGTAGTTGCAACCACCCGCGAGTCGCTCCTCCTCTTTACGACGGAAGGGAAAGCGTACTGGCTCAAGGTGTACGACATACCCGAGGCGTCGAAGCAAGCGAAAGGATTCCTCGTGTCCCGTCTCGTGCAGCTTGCCGAAAACGAGAGGGTGACGGCCATGATCCCGGTCAAGGCCGACTCCGAAGGCGACCTCTTCTTCATAACCTCAAGCGGCACGTGCAAGAGGACACCGCTATCCGAGTTCGCTTCCTACCGGAGGTCAGGCCTCAGGGCGCTCAACTTGAGAGAGGGCGACTCCCTCATCCATGTCCGCATGGTGCAGAGCGATGATGAGGAAATACTCTTGGCTACCGAGAAGGGCAAGGCCATCCGCTTCAAGGTGAGCGAAGTCAGGCCCATGGGCCGGACGGCCACCGGGGTCAAAGGCATCAGGTTGGCCAAGGGAGACGCAGTCGTCGCTGCCGATACGGTCGGCCCCAGCGGGAAGGCGCTCCTCGTGAGCCTCTACGGCTACGGCAAGCTGACCGACCTTTCCCAGTTCCCCTTGCAGAAGCGGGGCGGATCCGGCGTAATCGCCATAAAGACCAATGCGAAGAGCGGACCCTTGGCGGTCATGAGGATAATCACCACGGCAGACGAGATCCTGCTCATCACCGCGGAAGGGATCGCGATACGCACTCCTATCTCTCAGGTCAGGGTCCTTCAGAGGGCCGCTTTGGGTGTTAGGCTCATGAAGATCGAGCCGCCTGACCGGCTGGCTGCCTGCACCGTTCTCGAAGGTGTCTGATGCGACATGGGAGAAGAGCCCAAGACGCAGTCTTACGAGTTCAGGGACCACGTCGCCGACGTCAGGATAAGGGCTTGGGGGACCGGTTTTAAGGAGACCCTTGTCGCCGTAACGACTGCCGTTTGGAGATATGTCCTGGGAGATGTGGCTCTACCGAGGAGCCGTACCTGGGGAGTCTCGACCGAAGGTCAGGACATGGACGACATACTGGTCAGCTTCCTTAACGAACAGATATATCTTTACGATTCGGAAGGACTTGTGCCTCTTTCGGTTAAGGAACTCAAGGTCACGGAGGAAGAAGGCGCTTTCCGGTTAGAGGCCGTATTTGAGGGGTGCCTCGTGGCCGAGATGCCCGGGCCTCCCGAGAGGCAGGTAAAGGCAGCCACCTACAACGACCTTGTGGTCAGACCTGATCTTATTGAAGTCACGCTGGACGTGTGACATGGAGGTGAAAGCATGTCGGCAATCCGCCCGGCGCAGGACAAAGAGAAAGAGTTTAACTGGATTATTGAGCCCACCGGTTCCATGAGGGTACCGGGTGTTATCTACGCCACTCGGAGCATCATCGAGGACCTTGAGGGGACCAAGGCGCTGCAGCAAGTAGTAAACGTCGCGTGCCTTCCCGGCATTCTGGAAGGCTCATTTGCCATGCCCGACATCCACGAAGGTTACGGCTTCCCGATCGGCGGAGTCGCCGCCGTGCCGGCAGAGGACGGGTATATTACCCCCGGAGGCATCGGGTACGACATCAACTGCGGCGTCCGCGTGCTAATCTCGCCGCTCACCGAAGACCAGGTTAAGGAGCGTTTGCATCGGCTTGTTGAGGCGCTCTTTAGGAAAGTCCCATCCGGTGTTGGAAAGGAAGGACCGATTTCCCTGTCCCAGGAAGAACTGAGCCGGGTGCTCGTGAGTGGCGCGCGGTGGGCGGTTGAAAAGGGATACGGACTGGAGGAAGACCTGGTCCACTGCGAAGAGGGCGGAGCCATGCAGGGAGCCGACCCCAAAGCCGTGTCGGAGAGGGCGTTACGGCGGGGTAGGAGAGGACTTGGAACCCTCGGTTCGGGCAATCACTTTATCGAGGCAGGCACCGTATCAGAGATATTCGACGAAGAGACTGCTAAGGTCTATGGGCTTTTCCCTCGGCAAGTCGTCTTCTGGGTGCATTCGGGTTCCCGCGGACTCGGCCATCAGGTGTGCAGCGATTACATAGTCACCATGCGCCATGCGGTGTCCAAGTACGGTCCGCCGCTTCCGGACCGGCAGCTGGACGGGGCGCCCCTTTCATCGCCTGAAGGGCGGCAGTACTTCGCGGCCATGGCTGCGGCAGCGAACTACGCTTGGGCAAACAGGCAGGTCTTAACCCACTACGTGCGGCAGGTGGCGTGCGAGGTTTTCCCGGAAATAGGCGGCGAGAGGAACTTGCCGCTCCTCTACGATGTGGCCCACAACATAGGCAAAATGGAGACCCACACGGTACGTGGACGCGATATGAAGGTCTTGGTGCACCGGAAGGGCGCGACGCGCTCGTTCCCGCCGGGGCATCCCGATATACCCGAGAAGTACCGGACCAAGGGCCAGCCCGTGCTGGTGCCGGGCGACATGGGGCGGGCTTCCTACATCTTGAGGGGCACGGAAGCAGCCATGCGCCTGTCCTTTGGCTCGGCATGCCACGGAGCAGGGAGGGCCAAGTCCAGGGCCGAAGCCAAGAGGTCATTCTCCCCTGAGGAACTGCAGGGAGAGCTCCGGGCAAAAGGTATCCACGTGCGGGCGGCTTCCAAAGAGGGCCTCATAGAAGAAGCGCCAAGCGCCTACAAGGATGTGGAGGAAGTCGTACTCGCCACCGACGGGGCCTGCCTTGCGAAGAAAGTAGCAAAGCTAAGACCGTTGGTTGTGATCAAAGGGTAACCATCATCTTGGCGGTTGTGCGGCCTTTTGGGCGAACCGGCCGCCGAACAAGAGGAGGAAGGAACACCATGGAGCGTTCTGCGGAAATCGCCGTCATTGGCGGCACCGGGTTCTACAAGCTCCTTGAAGAAGCTCAGGAGGTCAAAGTCGATACTCCTTTTGGACCTCCAAGCGACCTCATTTCTCTAGGGACCATCGCCGGTCGAAAAGTGGCGTTTCTACCTCGCCACGGTAGGCACCACCAGTTCCCGCCCCACATGATCAACTACAGGGCGAATCTGTGGGCACTCAAGGAGCTGGGGGTGACACGGGTCATCGGTCCGTGTGCGGCAGGTAGCCTCCAGCCCGAAGCGAAACCGGGCGACTTCGTTATTTGCGACCAGTTCGTCGACCGGACGACCGGGCGCAAGGACACGTTCTATGATGGACCCAGGGCGATTCATGTCAGCACGGCCGACCCATATTGCCCGGAAATGCGTGAAGTGGCGATTGAGGCAGCCAAGTCCCTGGACCTGCCGTTCCACCCCGCGGGTACCATGGTGATCATCCAGGGCCCCAGGTTTTCTACAAAGGCCGAATCCAGATGGTTCTCGTCCATGGGATGGAAGGTCATCAATATGACCGGGTATCCCGAGTGCGTCCTGGCCAGAGAGCTGGGCATGTGCTATCTAAACGTGTCGCTTATCACCGATTACGACGCCGGGCTAGAGGGTAGGGAAGACGTTACCCCGGTGACTCAAGACGAAGTTGTAAGGGTCTTTATGGAGCACAATGAGCACTTGAAGCGGCTAATCGGGAAGATCATCGAAGCGCTGCCCGAAAGCCGCGGCTGTATGTGTGACGACCACGCGAAGAGGGCCAAACACTGACTTTTCCGGGCGACCGGTCTTGTCTCGAGTGGGTCTTGGGGGTGACGCGTAGGTGATACCGGCCATAAAGTGGGAAGACGGAAGACTCGTCCTCCTTGATCAGAGATACTTGCCTGAACGGATAGAGTTTGTCCATTGCAGGAATTACCGGGAAATAAGTGATGCCATCAGGGATATGGTCGTAAGAGGGGCTCCTGCCATAGGCATTGCCGGCGGCTATGCGGTGGCGGTTGCCGTCAGGGAATGCCGCGATATGCGAGCCGGAGAGGAAGGCAGTGTCTCCCGGTCCGGCGCGGGAGCCGGTTACTACGGAGAGTGTGACCGGTATCTCAAAGAAGCGGCAAAGCACATCGCGGCTTCACGTCCTACGGCAGTTAACCTGATGTGGGCGGTCGACAGGGTCCTGCGCAAGGCCCTCTCTGTGCTCGATGCCGCAGAGAAGGCGGGTGCTGAGGCAGACCAGGCCCTTGGCGAGGCCTACGCCGCTTCTGTGGGTGAGGCCAGGGCTATTGAGATGGAAGACCTTGAGATGAACAAGAAGATCGGAGCTTACGGCGCTCCTCTGATCCGTCCGGGTTCCCGGGTGCTCACCCACTGCAACGCAGGGGCGCTTGCCACGGGAGGCTACGGGACTGCCCTCGGCGTTATCAGGAAGGCCTGGGAAGAGGGAAGGATATCCATGGTGTACGCCGATGAGACACGGCCATACCTGCAGGGCGCGAGGCTTACGGCGTGGGAACTCTCTCAGGACGGCATCGATGTCACTGTGATTGTAGACAGTGCCGCAGGGTACCTCATGTCAAAGGGAATGGTCGACTGCGTCATAGTCGGAGCGGACCGGATCGCCGCAAACGGGGATGTAGCCAACAAGATAGGTACATACACACTGGCTTGTCTGGCCGGGATACATAGCATTCCTTTCTATGTCGCAGCACCGACTTCCACCTTCGACTTGTCCATACCAGACATGTCGGCGATCCCTGTGGAAGAAAGGGCTCCGGGCGAGGTCCTGCACTTCTTCGGCACGGCAACCGCGCCGAAAGACGTGAAGGCCCTAAACCCGTCGTTCGACCTGACTCCGAACAGACTGGTTTCGGCCATCATCACCGAGAAAGGTGTAATAGAGCCTCCCATACCTGAAAACCTTCCCCGGGTCGTCAGGGGATGAACGGGACGGTAGTACCCCGGGCTGACTTTCTCGGTTTTCGTGAAGTATGATCAGAATAGGCTTGGGAGAATGGGGCCGGGACGCAGACCGGTCGAGGAGAAACCGTATGGTGGTTCCAAGTTCGGGAGCCCACCGGGAGGAGGGGCGCTTTATTGCCGGTTGTCTCTCACAACAAAGGCGCATTGTGCGAAAGGGACGCCCGGAGCGGGAATGAGGCGTTGCAGACACCGGAAGGTCTGTCAATCGTGAAATCCCGGTTTATTGACTCAGGCTGGCGTCTCACCATACCGAAGGCCATAAGGGATCACCTCGGTTGGGGCCCGGGCACCCCTATTTGTGTTAGCTGGGACGGCATTCATATCATCATTAAGAACCCTAAGTCATGCCCGTATTGTACTGACGTGGTAAGAATGGGTTCGCTGGGCAAGGTCGTATTGCCGCCTCGCGTTAGGGTCGAAGCGAACCTGTATAGAGGACAGATTATGACTCTCCGCATCGAAGGCGACACAGTTCTAGTGAGGAGCGGTGATTCACAGGTCCGGTGTAAGGCGTGCGGGTCCGAAATGGACGTTAGGGATGAACTACCCAACGTCCATCTCTGCCGCCGCTGCAGAGAAGCTTTGCAGAAGGCTGCGGTCAAAGCTGTAACCTGGAGGTAGGCAATGAGTCTTCCGGCCACTACGCCAAGACAGTACCTAACCACCTTGACCAACGGCTGGCGGTTCACGCTTCCCACGTCCGTGAGAAAAGCCCACGGATGGGATGCCGGCACCAAGCTTCTTGCCACCCTGAGAGGCGCGAGTCTCCTGTTTAGCACCGAGCGTCAATCTACGGACCGGCAAGCATCCACCGACGGAAATCTGGCAAGGGACTTTGACGGGGAGACGCTCGAACCTGTAGAGTGCTATCTCGGTTCGGGCGGCAAGATCGTCTTGCCCGTACCTCTCAGAAAACGTCTGGGATGGATAGTGGGGAAACGCCTGGTAATCGTCGACGAGGGCGACGCCGTGGCCGTTACTCTGTGCTGTGACGCGAAACGCTGCGAGTCGTGCGGCAGCATTTCGGGAGTGCGCGAGATCATCCAGAACGTCTTCCTCTGCTCCCAGTGCTGGGGCAACTACCTGCGTGAAATGCATGCCAAGCTCCGGCTCGGCAGAGCAAGAGCGTAACGCAGTGAGTTGCGAAGGTCGGTTAGTGCGGGTATAATTGAGTTTACTGAGCGGGAGTAGTTTAGTTGGTAGAACGTCGGCTTCCCAAGCCGAAGGTCGCGGGTTCGAGTCCCGTCTCCCGCTCCAGTTGATTTCCGCACGTCACGCGGATTCTTGGAACGAGCCAGCGTAGCTCAGTGGTAGAGCAGCGGTTTCGTAAACCGCAGGCCATGGGTTCGAATCCCTTCGCTGGCTCCATCTATTTGCGCGCGGCGAATGCGCCGCTAAGACCTTCGCCAAGTCGCCGCCATCAAGAGCGCCCCAGTTTATCCCCTACATCCCCAGAAATGCCCACAGTATGAACAACCATCTTGCTGGCTCGCAGGATTAGGTATATAGAGGGCAGAATCAATCTTAGACTTGAACCAGGGTAGGGGGTTGCTCATGGCACTAGCTCAGACTTGTGCCGATGTTCAGGACAATGCTGTCCGACTCCGCCCTCCTTTGAAATGGGCGGGCGGAAAGCGTTGGCTAGTGCCCCACCTAGCTCCCATCTGGAGAGAGCACTCAGGTCGGAGGTTGGTGGAGCCGTTTTGCGGCGGCCTTGCAGTTACCTTGGGGCTGTTTCCTAGACGGGCGCTCCTCAATGACATCAACCCGCACCTCATCAATTTCTTCAGGTGGGTTCGCGATGGCCTGACAATAGATCTCGAAATGCGAAACGACAAGGCTCTGTACTATCAGTACAGAAACAGGTTCAATGAACTCATTGCACTGCAGCAGCAAGACTCCAAAGAAGCAGCTGCGCTTTTCTATTACCTCAACCGCACCGGCTACAATGGACTGTGCAGGTTTAACAGGAGCGGACAGTTTAACGTTCCTTTTGGGCGGTACAAGAACATCAACTATGTCACCGACTTCAGAGCATACCAAAGCGCTCTGGCCGATTGGCACTTTACCTGTGGTGACTTTGAAGATGTTCCTGTCATGCCCGAGGATTTCATCTATGCGGATCCCCCGTATGACGTGCAGTTTACCCAGTATTCGAAAAACGGATTTAGCTGGGATGATCAGGTGAGGTTGGCTAACTGGCTGGCGAGACATCCGGGACCAGTAGTGGCCTCAAATCAGGCTACCCCAAGAATAGTGGTACTGTACCAGAGCCTCGGGTTTCGCTTGGAGTTTCTCGATGCTCCCCGGATGATCAGTTGTACCGGAGATAGGACCGCAGCCCAGGAGATTCTTGCCACAAGAGGGATCTAGAATGGGCCGAGACACGCGCACCGGAACAGTGTTGGAACAGATGGTTGTCCCAGCCCTCAAGACAGGGGGCTATAAATTTCAGAGCCAAGTGATCATTGGCAAGCGCCCCGGCGGCCGCCAGCATAAGGTCGATTACGTTATCGAAGATAGCAGCGGTGACTCATTCCTTGTGTCCGTCAAGTGGCAACAAACTTCAGGTACGGCAGAACAGAAAGTCCCTTTCGAAGCGATTTGCTTGGCCGAGGCCATTCTGGAGAACCCGGGAAAGTACGCTGGTGCATATATCGTGCTAGGAGGCGAAGGGTGGACTCTCCGCGACTATTACACCCGGAACGGTCTCGACAGACATCTCAAGCATATCGACTTAGTAAGAATCGTAACGCTAGAGAGATTCGTGGCGTTAGCCAATCAACGGCGCTTGTAAGAAGAGCCATCCATCTCTTAAGTGAACGAAGTGGGGCCACCATCGGCGGCCCCTGTGTCTATTGAGCTTCAGGATGAACCGCGCCTATTTCTTGTGCCTCAATACCACGCCCGGCCTCGCTCCTGTGTGAACGCCTTCCTTCACCACGACTACCCCGTTCACCAAGACGCACTCGATCCCGCTGGGGTACTGGTGAGGGGCCGTGAACGTGGCGTTGTCAATAACTTTATCGGCGTCGAACAGCACTAGGTCGGCGCGCATTCCTTCCCTGACGATGCCCCTGTCCTGCAATCCGAGCCTCCATGCCGGGAGCGACGTCATCTTTCGGACAGCTTCCTCAAGGCGCAGGAGGCCGCATTCTCTCACGTACCTGCCGAGGACCCGGACAAAAGTGCCGTATGACCGGGGATGGGGCTGCCCCTTGGCCGTCTTCACGTTGTAGGCCCTACCGTCTGACCCAACCATAATCCAAGGCTGGCGCATGACCATCCTGACGTCGTCTTCGCTCATCGCGAAGTTCACGATGGTTACCACGCCCCTGTTCCTATGGAGGAGGCCGAATGCTGCTTCTTCGTCGGTTATCTCCTGGATCCTCCCGATCTCCGCTACGCTCTTGCCTATGAACGCTTGGTCAGCCTCGTTCTCCAGCGATGCGACGACGATCTTGTCCCAGCTTCCCCTCGCTTTGAGCGCGTCAAGGATCTTCTGCCGCTCCACGGGGTCGTTCAGGATCTCCGAGCCCTTTCCGCCCCTCCATACAGAGACCGGCACCGGAGAACCCAGGCTCGTGGACGACGCTATGTAAGGGTACTGGTCCGCAGTAATATCGAGCCCGTCCTTCCGTGCCTTTTCGACCATGGCTATCGAGTGTTCGACCATTCCCCAGTTGGCCTCGCCCATGACTTTGAAGTGTGAGACCTGCACGGGGACGCCGGCGGCAAAGCCTATGTCGATTGCCTCTTGCAGTGCTTCGAGCAGCTTCACCCCTTCGTTTCTGATGTGGGTGAAGTAGTACCCGCGGTGTTTCGCGACAACCTTTGCCAGCTCAATTACTTCATCTGTGTTTGAGTACTTCCCGGGAACGTAGATGAGCCCGGTCGACATGCCGAATGCTCCCTGCTCCATGGCGGCATCTACAAGTTTCTTCATTAAATTAAGCTCGTTTTGGTCGGGAGCCCGGTTCTCTACCCCCATAACCTGGCGGCGCACCGAGCCGTGTCCCACGAGAGGGACCACGTTGACGCTGATTCCCTGGTCTTCGAGCACCTTTATGTATGAAGCCATATCGGTCCAGTGAGGCATTCCGTCGTCGTCATCTGCCCCTTCCTGCTTGTAGAGACCGAGACGTCTGGGCGCTCCTGAGGAACCACACTGGCCGATTACTTCGGTTGTGACGCCTTGCATCACTTTGCTGTCGGCTGTCGGGTTCTGAACGAGAGGGAGATCGGAGTGAGAATGTGCATCGATGAACCCCGGCGAGAGGTATTTTCCGGTAGCTTCGACGACGGTCCTGGCCTCACCCTGAGCGGGTCCAACCTTCACTATGGCGCCGTCCTTCACCGCGACATCGGCGGTGAACCAAGGGGCACCGGTTCCATCCAATACCCTGGCATTCTTGAAGACAATATCAAACACCGGGAGGACCTCCTTAGAGACTCGAAGTATTCAGCATTTCGATACCATAACGCGGTATTCCTGCCTGTCTGTAACGCCTTTCCAGGCGCATAAGTATGCGGGTTGCCGCAAGCTCAAGACCTGAATAACCAGTCATTACCTTTACTTGTCTTGACGCCAAGCAGCCTGTCTGTTACGTTCTGAGAGATAGCACTTTGTTTCACATAATGATTTTTGTGAAACAAATGAGTGGGAGATTCTATGGTTAGGAGGAAGGGCTCGTGTCAAATCTGGTTGAGATCCGCTGGCACGCACGAGGCGGACAGGGCGCCAAGACGGCATCTACCCTGCTTGCAGAAGCCGCCCTCAGTGCCGGGAAGTACGTTCAGGGGTTTCCGGAATACGGCCCGGAGCGTATGGGGGCGCCTATCCTGGCTTTTAACAGGATTGGCGACGAGCCGATAACGATCCATTCCAACGTCGACAACCCCGACGTTGTAATGGTTCTCGACCCGTCCCTAATTGGTCCCGTTAATGTGGCCGAAGGCCTCAAAGATGGCGGCGTCATTATCGTAAACACCGATCTAGATCCCGTAACTGTTAAGCAGAAACTAGGCGTACCCGGCAACTTCACGGTAGCGACCGTTGACGCCAGCGGCATCGCTGTGGCGACTATCGGCAGGGATATACCGAACACTCCGATGATCGGCGCACTTCTCAAGCTGAGGGAGTTCCTCCCGTTTGAGTCGTTCATGGAGAGGATGCGGCACGACTTGGAGCGGAAGTTCCAGGGACGTCAAGCGATAATCGAGGGCAACTTAAGCGCCATGCGTAGAGCCTATCAGGAGGTGAAGCAGGCGTGACTATGAAAGGATACAAAGACTTGCCGGAAGGCGGAGTCATCACCGAAAAGGGCAACTCCGTTCTCTACAAGACCGGGGAATGGAGGAGCATGAGGCCCAATTACTACCCCGAAGGCTGCGTGCATTGTCTCATGTGTTGGGTGTTCTGTCCCGATTCAGCCATAAAGGTTGAGAACGGCAAGATGCTTGGCATCGATTATGACCACTGCAAGGGCTGCGGGATCTGTGCCCGCGAGTGTCCGCGTAAAGAGAAAGCCCTTCAAATGGTCAAAGAGTAGACCGCCGAGGGCAGTTCTTTTTTAAGGAGGACACAAGAGGATGGCATTAGAGACAAAGCAGGTGGCTATGACCGGAAATGAGGCCGTGGCCAACGCTATCAAACAGATAAACCCGGACGTCATAGCCGCATACCCCATAACCCCCCAGACGGATATCGTCCAGTTCTACTCCACGTTCGTTGCGAACGGGCTCGTAGATACTCAGATGGTTACTGTGGAGAGCGAGCACTCGGCTATGTCGGCGACTATCGGCGCTTCCGCCGCCGGCGCGAGGGCCATGACCGCGACCTCGTCGCAAGGTCTTGCCCTTATGCACGAGCTTCTTCACATCGCCTCGGGGTTCAGGCTCCCCATAGCCATGCCTGTCGTGAACAGAGCGGTTTCTGCTCCAATTAACATACACTGCGATCACTCTGACACCATGGCGGCGCTCACGACCGGGTGGATCCAGATCTACGGCGAGAACGCTCAAGAGGCCTACGACAACATGATCCAGGCAGTGAAGATTGCCGAGGATCCCAGGGTAAAGCTCCCGGTCATGGTGTGCTACGACGGCTTCATCACGAGCCATGCCGTAGAGAACCTGGTACTCGTCCCCGATGAGAAAGTGAAAGAGTTTGTGGGCGAGTACAAGCCGCAGCACAGGCTCTTCGATTTCGATAATCCCATCACCTTTGGGCCCCTTGTCCTTCCTGACTACTTCAGCGAGATAAAGGCCCAGGAAGCCGAAGGCATGCTCGCCGCCAGAGAAGTAATCCTCGAGGTGGCCAAGGAGTATGAGAAGATCTCCGGCAGGAAGTACGGTTGGTTCGAAGGATACAAGCTCGACGATGCCGAGAGAGTAATCGTCGTCCTTTCATCGGCTGCAGGCACTGCCAAAGTCGTCGTCGACGAGCTCCGGGCTCAGGGCGAGAAGGTAGGTCTTCTCAAGCCCAGAGTTCTCCGGCCGTTCCCCGCGGAGGAACTGGTGAAGGCCCTCTCGGGCGCAAAGGTCGTAGCAGTCATGGACAGGGCCGAGACCTTCTCCACTCAGGGCGGACAGATCTTCACCGAGCTCCGCGCGGCCTTCTACGAGGCTCCGAAGAAGCCTCTCATGAGGAACTACATCTTCGGCCTCGGCGGACGCGACACGACGACCGCCCACATACGCACGGTGTTCGAGCAGCTTAAGCAGGATCAAGAGCGCGGGTCTGTGGACCGCAAGGTCACTCACCTGGACGTCAGAGTATAGGAGGGGAGATACAATGGCAAGCTTGAAGGAACTATCTGCGATACCGGAAGTGCTTGCTCCAGGCCACAGGCTGTGCGCAGGCTGCGGCGCTCCCATCGTAGTTCGCCAGATCACGAGGGCTGCGAAGGGCCCCTTGGTTGTAACCAACGCTACCGGATGCCTTGAGGTGTCGACCACGGTCTATCCGTACACCTCATGGAACACCCCGTGGATCCACACCGCCTTTGAAAACGCGGCGGCGACGGCCTCGGGAGTTGAAGCTGCCTACCAGTCGCTGAAGCGCCAGGGCAAGGTAGATAAGGAAGTTAAGTTCGTTGTGTTCGGCGGAGACGGCGGCACTTACGACATCGGTTTCCAGAGCCTCTCGGGAGCCATGGAGAGGAACCACAACCTCGTATACGTGTGCTACGACAACGGGGCGTACATGAACACAGGAATTCAGCGGTCCTCGGCTACCCCCAAGGGAGCCGACACCACCACCAGCCCGGTGGGCAAGCTGAGCTACGGTAAGCGTGAGAACCGGAAGGACCTCACCCAGATCATGGCTGCCCACAACATTCCATACGCGGCCCAGGTTTCACCGGCCCACTGGAACGACCTCTACCAGAAGGCCGAGAAAGCTTTCGCAGCAAACGGGGCGGCGTTCATCAACGCGCTGGCGCCGTGTCCCAGAGGGTGGAGGCACGATTCCAAGGACACCATCGAGATCTGCCGCTTGGCCGTTGACACGTGCTTCTGGCCCCTTTACGAAGTGGTGGAGGGCAAGACCCGTGTGACTTACAAGCCCAGGGAGAAGAAGCCCGTGACCGAGTTCCTGAAAGCCCAGGGAAGGTTCAGACATCTCTTCCAGCCGGGCAACGAGGGCGTACTTGAGGAGATCCAGAAGGAAGTCGACCGCAGGTGGGAAGAGCTTCTGGCGCTTGAGGAGATCTCGAATCGCTAGAAGAAGACCGCCAGAGCGGCGTTCGCCGGACCTGATGGCGGCCTACTAGGCAGAGGTGTTGTCACAGTGTAGGTCTAAAGCAGGCCGAAGAAGCGAGTCACGGTTAGCGTGCTATAATAAGGTACACGGAGGGCGGGAGCCGATCCCGCCCTTCTTGGTAATGAAGCGGGGTGTTTTGTGTGTCAGAGGTGCGCGTAAGGTTCGCTCCCTCGCCGACCGGGTACTTACATATCGGAGGCGCTAGGACTGCTCTTTTCAACTATCTGTTCGCAAGGCATCACGGAGGGAAGTTCATCCTCCGGATCGAGGACACCGATACCGAACGCACCATCAAAGACTCGGCGGAGAAGCTCATGGCCGCGTTCCGGTGGCTCGGCATTTCCTGGGATGAAGGCCCCATAGTCGGCGGCCCGAAGGGACCCTATTTCCAGTCCCAGAGACAGGAACTCTACCGCAAGTACGCCGACGAGCTGGTGGCCAAGGGCGCTGCCTACAAGTGCTACTGCACTCCCGAGGAACTCGCTCAAGAGAGGGAGCAGGCCCGGCTTGAAAGGAAGGCGCCGAGGTACAGCGGGCGCTGCCGCTCCCTGACTCCTGAACAGGTTGCCCGCTTCGAGGCCGAAGGCAGAAAACCGGCCATTCGCCTGCGTACCCCGGATGAAGGGGTTACCGTCGTCCACGATCTGGTCCACGGAGACGTGACGTTCAGGAACGAGGAGATATCGGACTTCGTGATAATGAAGTCCGACGGGTTCCCCACGTACAACTTCGCTTGTGTGATCGATGACTGGCAGATGGAGCTCACGCACGTCATCCGGGCCGATGAGCATTTATCCAATACGCCAAAACAGCAGTGGATCTATGAGGCGTTGGGCGCACCGATGCCCAAGTTCGCCCATGTTCCCATGATCCTGGCACCCGACCGGTCCAAGCTTTCCAAGCGGCACGGGGCGCAGACCGTCGAGGAGTTCATGGAGAAAGGTTACTTGCCCGAGGCCATCCTAAACTACATCGTGCTCTTGGGCTGGACGCCGCCTGACTCGACCAAAGAGATCATGTCTCTTGGGGAGATGATCGAGCTCTTCGACATTGACAGGGTCTCGTCAACTCCCGCCGTGTACGATACCACCAAGATGACCTGGATGAACGGGCAGTATCTCCGTATGAAGACGCCAGAGGAGCTCATGGAGTGGTACATCCCTGTGGCCGAGAAGATGGGTCTCGCAAGCGAGGCCGAGCTTCGGAGCCGGAAGGACTGGCTGGAAAAGGTCATCCTGGCGCTACGGGAGCGCAGCAGGACCATTGACGAGATGGTCGAGTCATCGGCCTACTTCTACAGACCTCCCGCGCAGTACGATGAAGCGGGAGAGAAGAAGCTCTTCACCAAGGTAGGGGTAGCAGCGCTCCTCAAGAAAGGGGCCCGGGCTCTGTCCTCGGTGGAGGACTGGACTCTTGAGAACATCGAGTCCTCTTACCGCCGGCTCATAGAGCAAGAGGGGATAAAGGGCGGCGACATCATCCACCCGACCAGGCTTGCGCTGTCCGGCAAAACAGTAGGCCCAGGCCTGTTTGAACTCATCGAGATACTCGGCAAGGAGGCGTCTGTGGCGAGACTCGATGCGGCTGCTTCCTACGTGGAGGAGAAGGGCCTAGAGGGGTCAAAGAAGGCATAACTTCACGAGAAAGGGGATTGGCAAGTGGACGTTATCGAAGCAATCCAAAAGCGCCGGAGCATCAGGCAGTACAAGGCGCAAGAGGTTCCCGAAGACGTCTTAAACTCCATCCTGGATTGTGCCAGATTGGCCCCGAGCGCAGGTAACAGGCAGCCTTGGACGTTCGTTGTCGTCAAAACGCAGGAGATCCGCGATCAGCTGGTCCAGGCTGCGGGAAACCAGCAGATGCTCGGCAAAGCTCCCGTGGTCATCGTGGCGTGCGCCGACCTAGAGGTTTCCGGAGCCAGGTATGAAGACAGAGGCAGAACGCTCTACGCCTTCCAGGACACGGCCGCGGCCATCGAAAACATGATGCTGGCGGCAGTTTCTTACGGCCTCGGTACGTGCTGGGTGGGAGCCTTCCGGGAGACCGAAGTCCGCAAGATACTGGAGCTGCCGGCCAACCTGAAGCCCGTGGCCATGATGCCGCTCGGGTATCCGGACCAGGAGCGCGGGCCGAGGGACCTAAGACCGAGAGAGGAAGTGATCTGGGTTAAATAGCCAGGCAAAAAAGCGCATTATCGTGTGTTGCTTGCCTAAAACTCAGATGCTATAATCAAAAATGCTTGTGTTGGGGGATCGGCTAGTGGTAGGCCAACAGACTCTGGATCTGTCCGCGGAGGTTCGAATCCTTCTCCCCCAGCCAAGATGAGGCCCCATCGTCTAGTGGCCTAGGACACCGCCCTCTCACGGCGGAGACAGGGGTTCAAATCCCCTTGGGGCTGCCAAAAACCAACGACGTGAGCCCGCGAAGGCGGGTTTTTTGTTTTGGCTTTCCAGGGCGCTCAGGGTATCAACGTGTCAGTACCCTGTAAACACAAGGTGTCGCACACGTGACAATACCCATCCTAAATTTAGGGAAATCTCTATTTCTCTACAGGGGATTTATACCACGCGTAGTAATATAAGCCATACTATGACTGACCAAACGCTGTGGGGGAAATGCAGTGGGCGCGACAAGGAAAGAGAAAAGACTGCATGTCACATACTTGACTCTCCTAGGGTTTGTCAAGGCCGGTCGAAAATTCCTCCACTTTGGCCGGTTGAATTTTCCCCCACCCCAGACTTCACGGCCGGTCGTGAATAGGTGGTTCCGAACAGACCGGCTCGCTTCTTCTCCCTGAGCCGCCAA
>DUSU01000075.1 GCA_012842425.1 Candidatus Fermentithermobacillaceae bacterium
ATTTATGGGATCGCGACCCGCAGGCGCAGGTCCGGGCTACTTCGTGCCGGCGGCGGCCACCATCAAGAAGGCCGTCACCGTGCCTGTCTTGGTGACGGGCGGGATAACGGAAGGCCCATTCGCCGAGAAAGTACTCCAAGACGGGAATGCAGACTTCATCGGAGTCGGAAGAGCGCTCCTCAGGGACCCTGACTGGGTGATCAAGGCGAAGGCGTCTCTATCTGAATAGGCCATATCAAACAAGGCCGGCCCGTCTAACCGGAGCCGGCCTTTCTGCTTTCTGTTGGTGGGAAACCCCGGAGCCGCACACGCATTTACTTGCTGAACTGGTGGAACGGCGGCTTCATGTCGGGTGCCAGCGGGCTCACGTACCGCTTTCCCCCCAGCCGCTTGTTAAACTCTGCCTTGGCCTTGTCGAGGGTCTCGGGGTCCGTCATCAGCCGGAGGCCGGCCTGCACCAGAGTCCGCGCCGCGGCGATCATCCCCGCGTGCCCTATATGCATACCGGTCTGGGCGGTGTACTGCCACGAGTGCCCAGGTGTTCCGAGCGCCGTGCACGCCGTGGTGAACTGCTCCGTCGGGACGCACCAGCTAACGTCTCCCACATCAGTGGACCCACGGGAATCCGCCGCCTCAGGGAGACGTCCGAGAACGGCATCGTTCAGGATCTTGCCGGCGAGTTTCTCTTTCATCTCTTCCGTCAAGGTCTCATCCTTCATGTGTGCCTCGCTCTGACCCGGCGGGAACGTCTTGGCTATCTCCCTGGCGAAGTCGTGGTCCTCCTTCGTAAACTCAGGCGGACCGGCGATTTCCATGGCCTCGGCGAGGACTCCCTGCAGAACGGTGTTGGGCAGCACCTCGTAGATCCCCTCGAGCAGCTCCACCTCATAGGTGGTATCGGTCATGATGGCCGCGCCCTTGGCGCACTTCAGGACGCGTTCGTAGATCTCCTCAACCTGCTCCCGCTTCGGCGCGCGGACGTAATACCAGACGGTGGCCTTGGCCGGCACCACGTTGGGCTGGAGCCCTCCGTTGGTGACCACGTAGTGAATCCTTGCTTTCTCGATGATATGCTCCCGCAGGTAGTTCACGCCCACATTCATGAGCTCGACGGCGTCCAGAGCGCTCCGGCCGAGGTGAGGCGCCCCCGCAGCGTGAGAGGAGACGCCGTGGAAGGTAACGTTCATCGAGTTCACCGCAAGGGAGCTCCCTCCCCGCACGATGTTCATTGAACCGGGGTGCCATGTAAGACATGCGTCAAGTCCGTCGAAAACGCCGTCGCGGGCCATGAAGGCCTTGCCGCTAAAGTTCTCCTCGGCGGGACATCCGAAGTACTTGACGGTTCCGGGGAGGCCTCTCTTGGCAAGTTCTTCTTTCAAGGCTACTCCGGCCGCCATGGCGGCGACTCCCAAGAGGTTATGTCCGCAGCCGTGTCCGGGTCCACCGGGGGTTACTTCTTCCTTGACGGGAGAGACTTTCTGAGAAACTCCGGGGAGAGCGTCATACTCGCCGAGGAACCCAATCGCCAGGCTTCCTTCCCCCCAGGTCGCGACAAAAGCCGTGGGCATGCCGCCGACTCCCGTCGTTACTTCGAAGCCGTTCTCTTTCAGGTAATCCACCTGGATGCGGGCCGACTGCTCTTCGTGGAGTCCTAGCTCGGCGTAACTCCAGATTTTGTCGCTTATCTCCGTTAGCCTGGCCTTGTTTTTCTCGATCCAGTTAAACCCGTCTTGCGCTGAAAGTTTTGTCACGGTGCCTACCTCCGCTTTCCTCAGATTGTTTGAGATAAGGCAGCTTTAGGGGCTATGTTAAGGACTTCGGCAATCCGTTCCTCATCCCTGCCTCGAATCCAGGGGGCGGGGCCAAGGGAACTCTTGTGGTGCGAGGCGGAAATCGGAAAAAACTTATTTCTTTCGTGTCCAGAAGGTACTTACGGCATGGCTGATGAAGAATCTTGGGAATCCCATCTGGTTCATACAAGGAGGTTGGGGTCGATGGCAGAAAAGCGGAGACTTACTTCCGAAGATCTCTACAAACTGGTCTTCATCTCAGACCCGCAGATCTCACCAGACGGCAAGAAAATCGCCTTCGTGAGGTCGCACATCGACGAGAAGTCCAAAGAGTACCGGTCCAACATCTACGTCGTGCCAACCTGCGGCGGCGAACCCAGGCAGTTTACTTCGGGCCCAAAGTCCGATACGGCGCCCAGGTGGTCGCCTGACGGTTCCAAGCTGGCTTTCGTCTCCGATAGAGGAAGCGGTCGACAGATCTACGTCATGCCCCTCTCGGGCGGCGAAGCCATGCAGGTCACCAAAATGCGCTACGGCGCCGGGAACCCTGTGTGGTCTCCTGACGGCACGAAAATAGCGTTCAGCGCGTCCATTGATCTGGAGGATAAGCCGGAAGACTACGATAAGCCTCTGGACGCCAAAGAAAAGGAAGCCAGGGAGAAGAAGCGCAGAGAAGAGCCCACCCTGGTCACGAGACTCCGCGTCAAAGCAGACGCAGCCATGGGCCTCATAAACGCGACCAGGCGTAATCACATCTTCGTAATCGACGCCGAAGGCAAAGGACCGGCAGTCCACCTAACTCCGGGCCAGTATGACAACGGAAACCCCGTATGGTCGCCTTGCGGCAAGTACATCGCTTTCACATCCAACAGGATGCCCGATCCCGACTATGAGCCCTGGTTCTCGGATATCTGGGTCTTGAGCGCCGAAGGCGGCGAGCCCAGAAAGGTCACGAGGAGCGAAGGGCCCTCCGGGGAGCCCAGGTGGACACCCGATGGGAAGTTCATCATCTACGGCGGGCACAAGATGGAGCACGGCGGGCCAACCTTCTCGAAGCTCTGGAAGATCCCGGCCCAGGGCGGCGAACCCGTCTGCCTCACGCCGGACTTTGACCAGTCCCTCGGAGGCCGCTGCGCCGGAGACAGCAAGCTGGGCGGAGGGGACAATGGACCGACTCTGAGCCCTGACGGAAAGAAGATATTCTTCCTCTCTTCCAGCCACGGACGCTCGTCGCTGTACTCCGTCCCGGTCGACGGCGGCATGCCCGAGCTGGTCTTGGGAGGCGACCGCGAGATCTACGCGTTCACCATGGATAGGTCGGGCAAGGCCCTCGCGATAGCCGTGAGCACTCCGACGGCTCCCGGTGAGGTCTTCAGTGTCGACCTGGAGACCAAAGAGGAGAAGGTCCTTACAGAGGCCAACAAGAAGCTCCTCGACGAAGTCTTCATTGTTTCGCCCGAGACAGTGCCTTTCAAGGCAAGGGACGGCCTGCAGGAATACGGCTGGATAATGAAGCCGGTCGGGTTCAAGGATGGGGTTAAGTACCCGGTCATCCTGGAGATCCACGGCGGCCCCCACTCCATGTACGGATACGGGTTCTTCTTCGAGTTCCAGCTGCTATGCAACCGCGGCTACGGCGTCATCTACACGAACCCCAGGGGCAGCGAAGGGTTCGGGCAGGAGTTTGTCAAGGCAGTTAACGGCCACTACGGCGAAATGGACTACGATGACATCCTCACATGGACCGACGCCGCCATAAAGCACGCCGCATGGATAGACGAAAAGAGGATCGGCGTGACAGGCGGAAGCTACGGCGGGTTCATGACCAACTGGATAGTCGGACACACCGATAGGTTTATCGCGGCCGTCACGCAGCGCAGCATATCCAACTGGACATCGTTCCACGGAGTCTCGGACATCGGCTACACCTTCATCGACCGAGAGCTCCTCATTGACACCTTCAAGGATTTCGAGAAGGCATGGAAGTTCTCGCCCATCGCCTACGTCGAGAACGTGAAGACGCCTCTCCTCATAATCCACTCGGAGCAGGACATGAGGTGCCCGATCGAGCAGGGCGAGCAGTTCTACGTCGCTCTGAAGAAGCTCAAGAAAGAAGTAGAGATGGTAAGGTTCCCGGGAGCAAACCACGAGCTTTCGAGGAGCGGGAAGCCGGTCTTGAGAGTGGCCAGGCTTAACCAGATCCTCAGGTGGTTTGACAAGTACATCACCAAGAACGCTGAGGATTACGAGCCGGCGCTGAAGTAGGCCGGGTTCGTTTCGCCGTTTTCGCAGGATGAGGGGTCCGGTTTGGGCGCCGGGCCCCTACAGACAAGGCTTTTGCAGGCAAGGACTAAGGAGGTTACCGACTGTGCTCAGGACAAATGAAGACAGGCTGGTCATGATCTCGGTGCAAGGTCAGATAAGTCAGCCCGCGTGCCAGCCGCGGATCTGCTATGACGGCGTGGTCCGGGTCACCCCCGGTACCGGCGGCATCACTTACAACGTGAAGGTCGGCGACCCGGCATTCGGGTGGGCCGGAGACCACGTTGAGCCCGGTGTAAGCACCAAGAACCCCGACGAACGCGGAAACTCCGGCTACAACACGCTGTCGTGCGTGGGCAACACGGCTTACGTTGTGTCCGGAGACGCCAAGGGAGCCACGGGCGTCGTCACCGGAAAACACGGCGGCATCGAACACGTCCTTATTCACTTCGACCAGGAGACCCTAGAGAAACTCCAGATCGGAGACAAGATTCAGATAAAGGCCTTCGGCCAGGGGCTTGCCCTCCTCGACTACCCCGAAGTGAAGGTCATGAACACAGACCCCTCGTTCCTTCACAAGATGGGCATCGTCGAGAAAGACGGCGTGCTGGAAGTGCCCGTGGCCCATATCGTCCCTCCCGAGTTCATGGGTAGCGGCCTCGGAGCCAACTCGGCAGAGCGCGGAGACTACGACATCACTTCCATGGAATGGGGCCGGCTGCAGGATCTCGGGCTGGACAAGATAAGGCTCGGAGACATCGTGGCCATTGCCGACTCTTCGTCTTTCTACGGCAGGAGCTACCGCAAGGACGCTGTCATCATCGGCATCGTGGTCCACTCCAACTCCTATGTATCGGGCCACGGTCCGGGCGTCACCAGCCTCATGACCGCGCTCAACAAGAAGATCAGACCGGTCAAAGTCGAAAAGGCCAACATTGCCGACTACCTGAACCTCAAGTGACTGGGAGATGGAGAGCAGGCCGAAAGGAGGTGCAGCCCATGTCAGAAAACAAGCCCCTTGACCCGCAAACGTGGTTCCACACAAAGAGGGCGAAGGCATGCGTTGAAGCCCTGAGCAAGGTGGGATTCACCGCTGTTTACGCAGCCACGAAGGAAGAAGCCGTGAAGGCCGTGCTCGAGCACATCCCGGAGGGAGCCTCCGTGGGTATCGGAGGGTCGGTGACCATCCGGGATCTGGGGATCCATGAGGCCCTTAAGAACCGCGGCCATGCCGTGTACGACCATTGGGATACATCCCTAAGCAGGGAGGAAAGAGCGAAAGCCCGCGATAGCCAGATCGCAGCCGACGTGTTCCTGTCGAGCACAAACGCCGTCACGATGAACGGGACTCTCATAAACATCGACGGCACAGGAAACCGGGTCGCGTCCATGATCTTTGGTCCGAAGATCAGCATTGTGGTCTGCGGCTACAACAAGATCGTCTCCGACGTCGAAGAAGGGCTGGCGCGCGTCAGGAGCTACGCGGCGCCTATAAACTACAAGCGCCTAGGCTTGGAGTTTGACGAGAACGCCGGCGACGTCGAGAAGGCGAAGTTCTATGCCATTACAACCATGCTGGCAGCCAAGCCCGGCGGCAAGGAGAAGTTCGTGGTAGTGGTCGTAGGCGAGAGACTGGGGTACTAGGTTACCGGAAACACAGGGCGTTACCTGACTCGCCCTTCCTTGGTATATATTAGTACCGGGAAGGGCGTTTCGTATTGGACGGAATCGTTCTTGACGGGAGATTAGGTCGGAGAGGAGATGGTTCCTTGCCTCCAACTCATGACGACTGCCTTCTGATCGCTCAGTCCCTCTACAAAGAGTATGACAGACACCCCGTTGTGATGGACCTGAGCTTGGCGATAAGGCCGGGCGAAGTCTACGGGCTCCTGGGACCCAACGGTTCAGGGAAATCGACAACCATCCGCATGCTGACAGGCATTTTGGATCCGACAGCCGGGAGTGTGTATGTCTGCGGCCACGACATGAAGCGTGATCCGGAGAAAGCCAAGGCCTCTCTGGGCTATGTGCCTGACGAACCCGTACTCTATGAGAAACTTACGGCGCTGGAGTTCTTGGACTTCGTGGGAGAACTGTATTCACTGCCCAAAGCCACAAGACACGAGAGGATGCGCGAAACGCTCCGCCTCCTCGATCTCGAGGACAGGGCCGGGGACAGGATCGAGTCATACTCCAGAGGCATGAAGCAGAAAGTCGCCATCTCGGCCGCTCTACTCCACAACCCGCGGGTCCTCATCATGGATGAACCCATAACCGGTCTGGACCCCATCACAGTACGCGTCTTCAAGGGCATGCTCAGAAAAATGGCCCGGTCCGGGGCGGCCATACTCCTCTCAACCCACATCCTTGAGGTAGCCGAACGTCTCTGCGACAGGATAGGCATCATAGTTAGCGGCGTATTGGTCGCGGAAGGAACCATGCCCGAACTGAGCGACAAGGCTCCTGACATGTCTGTGGGCGGAACGACTCTGGAAGACATATTCGTAGGACTGGCGGCAGGCGAAGAGCACAGGGACATCATCGCCTCTCTCGAAACCGAAGAGAAAGGAACTACCGGACAAGCAGGAAACGGCGGACTAAAGCCCACCGGACAGGAAAGGAACGTGGGCACATGAAAGCTGCCCTCCGCATGCTGTGGATCAGCCTGAAGGTGAGGATCCGCCTAACCAGCGTGGGGTCGTGGCTCCTAATTGCGCTTGTGGCGATCATGGGGCCGGCCATCTCCTTTGGTCTGGGTAGGATGGTCAGCATGGCTTCGATGGTGCCTGAGGACCTTCTGCCGTTCCTCACGGGTTTCCTGAACGTGGTCCTTTTCATGCAGATAAGCACTTGTTTCAGTTCGGCTTTCAACCACCTGTACCTATCGAGGGATCTCCCTCTCCTCTTAGTCTCTCCTTCGCGCCCAAGGTCCGTAATACTGGCCAAAATGCTGGAGGTTGCCGGCTCGGGGGTTGTGACTTACCTGGCAGCGGGTGTACCCATGTTGGTCGCGCTGGGAAAGGCTTGGTACGCCCCCGCATGGTATTACATCCTCGCTGCCCTGGCGGGGCTGCCTTTCGCCATGCTGCCGGCAGTACTGGCGGTTTTGGCAACTCTCGCTGTCTGCAGGATGCTCCCTGCGTACAGGACCAAGGAGATCACAGCTGCACTGGGAACGCTGGTCGGCGGCCTTACGTACTTCTTCCTCCGTTTCGCAGGCTCAACCCGGATGTGGGGTCAGGCAAGGGACCCTGCGGCCGTTTCGCTTCTCTTCGGAAAACTAGGCCCTTCGTGGTCGCCGTCTACCCTCATGGCAAGAGCCGTAGTTGAAGGTCTTTACGAGAGATGGCTCCCGCTGCTTGCGTCCGGTGTACTCCTTGCCGGGGCAGCGCTCTCGGTCTTTAGCCTCGTCGCAGCGAGGACGGAGAAGGCTTATCTTAGCGGGTGGGCGGCATTTCGAGAGGGACGCAGGGGACGAAAAGCCTACGCCGAGTTTGGATACCCTGCGCCGGAAGCTGCTCCCGAGCACACCGGGGATCCCGCTCCAGCTTACGCCCGGCCGGTCGGGGGTACTGCCGTCCCGGCCGTTGCGACCGAACAGCCGGCCCGCCGCTCCCCCCTATCGATAGAGCTCAAGGCGCTGTCGGTTGAGTCCAAGCTGCTCCTCAGGGACCTTCAGAGCCAGTCTCAGATAGTGTACTTCGTCATCATGATCGTAGCATGGAACCTCTTCCCTCGAGGAAACAGCGAACCTAGCGAAAGCGGACTGTTTGCCCTGACCCCCTTCTTCCTACTTGCGCTCAGCGGGTTGAACTCTTGGTCTCTGAAGAACATGTCTCAAACGGTACGGATACTCAGGCAGTTCCCATGCGACCCGGCGAGGGTAATGAGAGGAAAGGCCTTTTTCTACGGGATCATCCAAACCGCCTGCGTTGCTCTCCTTGTGGGAGTGCTGAAGGCACTTGGAAGGTTTAGCCCGAGAGGCTTGCCCGTCCTCTTCGTCCTGTGGACCGGCCTGTCCTTTGCCACGGCGGCAACGGCGGTGGCCGCTGCCGCTTACAAACCGGACCTAACAACAGCCACAGGGATCCCGAGGCTCGACTTAGGGGCAGGGGTTGCGGCATTCGTGATAAACTTCCTCCTCTGTTTTGTTTCCTTTTTCCTGTACGTGGGTGCCACGACCCTGTCGTCCCCTGCCGCGGTCTGGATACTCACAGGAACTGCGCTGGCCGTGAACACCGTGGCCTTCATCATCGCTTCGAACAAAGCCGGAAGAATGGCAAGGGGTGCGTCGCAGGCAGAGAGCCCTGGAACGGGGGGAGTGAAGTGAGAACTCGTGTCCATCGCCCTAGAGCCATCCCGCTCTTCCTAGTAGCCGCCGTGGCCCTGTCGCTGTCAATAGGCGCGATTCCGTGCACTGTTTCCGCTCAAGGGGATCCGCTCCCCGGTTACTCCTTGTTCGAGATAAACGGCGCTAAGGTGTACTTCAGAAAACCTTCGAGCGCAGAAGAAGCCCCGCTGGCCCAGATCGGAGCGATCATGATGGCCGGCATCGGAAACCAAACGGCGGACGAGGCCCACTGCGCTCATATGGCCGAGCACATGGTGTGTATGTATCCCGGTCCATCCGGCGAGTCCGTGTGGTCCATATCGGGAAAAGACTACCGGCTTGGAAACCCTCTCCCGCTGAATGGATATACAAGCCTTGACACCACTACGTGGGTCATATCGGCCGCTCACAGCGATACCTTCCGGGTCCTCACGGCCTTCTTAGGCTCCATGTTCAGAAGCACGCTGCAATCCGACGAAGCCTTCAAAACCGAGATAAAGCGCGCTCGCCGTGAGATAGATGTCATGACCGGAAGAGACATTAGCGCGCTCATGAACAAAGTGAAAGTCGCGGTGTTCGAGGGAACGCGGTACTACGAGACCTTATTCGAGACCCCGCTCACAGAAGTTACCGCCGAGAAGATCCGGGGCTTTATCGAAAGGGAGTACACACCGTCCAGGCTGACGCTCATCATCCAGGCCGATGTCGACGAAAAGGAGCTCGTTGAGCACATTGCGAGATGCCTGGAAGGTATTGACCCCGGGAGAGGACCGGACGACCACTCGGACGTCCATCTCGATCCTCCATCCCAGGCGACAATTGTGGTCGGGGCGAATAGACAGTATGCCGGCCTGGCGGTTGGCATCTCCGGCGTCGTCCCTGAAGACAGACCTGTGGTCCTCGCACTCATGAACATCGTGACCAGGCGCCTGTATCGGGTCCCTCAGACGGGGCGCGTCAGGTTTCTCCGGACCTTGCACGACACCTTCATAGCCCAGAGCACCGTGGTGACCACGTATGGCTACATCGACTCCCGGGGCGCGGACATGAGTCCTGATGTGGAGCGTCACGTAGAGGCGCTCTCATCGATCCTGGAGTCCTTGGCCTCGAAAGGCCCCGACGTTGAAGAGCTCTCCTATTTCGTGATACCCGGCACACCG
>DUSU01000076.1 GCA_012842425.1 Candidatus Fermentithermobacillaceae bacterium
ATCGGTAGGATGTCGAGCAAGGACAAGAGGAGCCCCAAGGCTACCGCGTAGCGAGACCCCAGCAGCGTGAGCCCAATCACGTTGGCGATCATGGTGAGCGTGACTAGAAGCGCCTGAGCCCGTATGAAACCGGCGATCCCGCCGAGGATGTCCATCTCGATGTTCTTCAAGCTGCGGAAAGCCTTGCCGGGCACCACAGACCGGATGAAGGCGCCTATGGCGGCTCTATCCCTCATGGTGAAATACGTAGACAGGATCGTGACGATTGTAGTCACGGCGAACCCGGGAACTCCCCAGAAGACCCCACCGGCGCCCGTCACAACCACGGAGAGCAGGCTGTAAATCCTGTTCCACTGCTCCTGGGCCACCCTAGCAAGCGGCTCTGGGAGCTGGGCCGAGATATCGCCGGCTATCCTCAGGACCTCGGAAAGCACTGTGTTGAAGTCGATGTAGTATTCGGGTAGTCCCCTGTAGAGGTCTGTGAGCTCCGCCGCGATCCTCGTTATCCCCCACGACAGGAGGAGTGCCAGGATCGCGATCAGGCCGGTGACGGTAAGCGCAGCTGCCGCTCCTCTCTTCAGGCGGAACCGGCGAGTGAAGAACCTGACAACCGGCTCCAAGAGGAGCGCAAGCGCCACTCCGATGACGAAAGGCATGACATAGCCTATGACATACCTCAGGAAGAGGTATATGGCCAGGAATAGGAACGTGAGATACCCGACTGTCCTGGTCGTCAACTGCCAGCCTCCCGTCCTCAGAAATATCGGCTATCTACCCATAGTTCTATAGTCCTATGAGGTCATGATGATTCCGTACAGCACTCGCAAAATAAGGCCGCCTGCTCCCGTAAAGAGCAAGCTGTCGAAGCGGTCCAGAACCCCGCCGTGGCCGGGCATCACCTTCCCGGAGTCTTTCACGCGGGCCCAGCGCTTGAGAAGCGACTCCACCAGGTCGCCGAGTTCGGCCAAGACACTCAAGACAAGCCCCGAGGCCACTCCAAACCAGACCGGAATCCCGAAGTACCGGGAAGCTCCGGCGCCCACGATCAGGGCAAGGCAGACTCCCGATACTGCCCCTTCCCAGGACTTCCCGGGGCTTATGGACGGCGCCATCTTATGGCGCCCGAAAGCCATTCCTCCGAGATAGGCCCCTACATCTGTCGCCCAGGTCGCGACCAGGACTATTAGGGCCCAGGCCCTACCGCCCTCACCCATCCTGAGGAGCGCCAAGCAACCCAGAAGGCCTCCGATATACATAATGCCTGACAGGGCGAACATGGCCGAAGGCACGCTGCCTATCCTGAGGGACAAGGAAAGGACGATAAGGGCCCCTGCCGCAAGTGCCATGATGAGGCTAGATGACCCCGTAAAGCGCGTGGAGAGTACCACGGCAGCGCATACGGTGGCGAATGAGGGGTCGATCGTTACTCCGGCAGCCCCCAGGAGTTTCCTGTATTCGACGCCGGCCATAAACGCCACTAGAGCCATGAACACCAGGAAGTACCATCCTCCGAAGTAAAATACGGAGAACACGAGAGGAGCGAAGACGAGGGATGTGAGCGTCCTCTCCTTAAACACCCGTATCATTCCCTTCTGACATCGCCGAACCGCCTCTCACGGCCCTGGTACTCGATAATTGACTTGTAAAGGTCCGCGGGTCCGAAGTCCGGCCAGAGCACATCGGTGAACACGAGCTCGGCATAAGCCGCACGCCACAAGAGAAAGTTGGAGAGACGCATCTCTCCTGAAGTCCGGATAACAAGGTCTACATCGGGAGCCGTAGGCTCATACAAGAACTGCCGAAACTCTTCTTCGCCCGCGGCCAGGAGTTCCTTCTTTCGTCCTTCATAAGACAGTGCGAGATGCTTGGCGGCGTCGATTATTTCTTGACGACCACCGTAGTTCACCGCCAAGAGCACCGTCAGCTTGTCTCCGCCTGCAGTGTCGAGAGAGAGTCTCGAGAGGGCTTGTACAACCTGACGGGGCATCTCTTTCCAGCGTCCAATCGGAATCACACGGATCCCTTGTCTTATGAACTCGCTCCGGTCTTCCTTGGCGTACTCGAGGATGAGGTCCATGAGGAACTGAACCTCTTCCCTAGGCCTTTTCCAGTTCTCGGTCGAGAACACGTAAAACGTGCAGAACTTCACGCCCAAGCGAAGCAGAGCCGGAAGGCATCTCTTGAGACTCTCGACTCCCGCCCGGTGACCTTCGCTACGTTTGAGACCCCGTGAAACGGCCCATCTCCCGTTGCCGTCCATGACGATCCCGATGTGGGCGGGGATGTTTCCCCCAAGCGCCTTCTTGAGCAAAGACTCCTCAAACGTTTCTCCCGCAGCACCGGTCGTGTCATGAGGGGATTCGGAAGTGCTCAAACCTCCATGACTTCCTTTTCTTTAGCAGCAACTACCTCGTCTACTGCCTTTATGTAATTATCGGTAAGCTTCTGTACCTTATCCTGGATCTTGCGCGCCTGGTCCTCAGAGAGCTGCTTGTCTTTCTCGGCCTTCCTGATTACCTCAATGGCATCGCGCCGGACGTTTCTTACGTTAACCTTCTCGGCTTCGGCCTGCTTGCGGATGTTCTTGACGATTTCCTGCCTCCGCTCGCCTGAGAGGGCGGGGATGGTGACTCTGATCACGTTTCCATCGTTTACGGGCATGACGCCCAAATCGGCCTTCTGGATAGCCTTTTCGATCGGGCCAAGCATTTTCTTGTCCCAGGCTTGTACCACCAAGGTCCTGGGCGGCGCCACTCCTATAGTGGCCACTTGGTTGACCGGCGTGGGTACCCCGTAGTAGTCAACCATTACCTTCTCTAGAAGGGCGGGACTGGCCCTCCCGGTCCTCATCGAAGCCAGAGTCTTCTTGAAGGCATCGATGACTTTCTTCATCTTATCCTCGGCTTCCTGAAGGATCGCTTTTTCGTCCATCTCATTCCCTCCCTACAAATGTGCCGACCTTCTCACCGCAGACTGCCTTTTCTATGTTACCATAAACATCCAGGTCAAATACGATGAGGGGTATCCGGTTGTCCATACATAGGGTAGTGGCGGTGGCGTCCATCACTTTGAGCCGCCTGCTCAACAGCTCCATGTAATCCAAACGGTCGAACCGGACGGCGTTGGGGTTCAGGTTGGGATCTGAGTCGTACACTCCATCCGTGCCCCGTTTGGCCATGAGGATGGCTTCGGCCCCAATCTCGGTAGCCCTGAGTGCCGCTGTGGTGTCTGTAGTGAAATAGGGATTGCCTGACCCGGCTCCGAAGATGACAATGCGCCGGTTCTTGAGGTGGTGGATGGCTTTCCTCCGGATATAGGGCTCGGCCACTTCCCTCATGTCTATGGCGGTCATGAGCCTTGTCTCGACTCCCAGTCGCTCGAGCGCCACCTGAAGAGCCATGCCGTTCATGACAGTGGCCAGCATTCCCATATAATCGGAGGTGGCCCTGTCGAGGCCCTGGGACTCGCCCTTTACGCCTCGCCAGAAGTTGCCACCTCCGACAACAACGGCTATCTCGACGTCCATGTTATGGACTTTGACTACTTGTTCGGCTACACGGTCTATAACCGTTAGGTCGAGACCGAATCCGGACGGACCCGCCATGGCTTCTCCTGAAAGCTTCAGTATTACCCGGCGATACTTCGGGGTTCTTTGACCCACGACAATCCCTCCGATTCGTTTGTCTCTATTCTTCTCTGGTCCTACTCTCCTATCGCCAGTCTTGCGAACTTGCCTACCTGGATGTTCTCACCAAGGACGGCGACAGTCTCTGCAATGATGTCTTTAACTTTCTTGGAGTCGTCGCGGATGAACGGCTGTTCCAAGAGGCAGACCCTCTCGTAGAACTTGGAGAGGCGGCCCTCCACGATCTTGTCGAGGACGGCGGCCGGCTTGCCTTCCTGGAGGGCACGGCCCTTTTCCACCTCTATCTCGCGGTTAAGCTCGTCTGCGGGAACGTCCTCCTTGGAGACGTACTGGGGATTCGCCCAGGCGATGTGCATGGCGATCTCGGCGGCGAGTTTCTGGAACTGGTCGGTCCTAGCCACGAAGTCGGTTTCGCACTTAAGCTCGAGGAGGACGCCGACCTTGTGATTATGGTGGATGTACGACGCCACTATTCCCTCTTCAGCCGTACGCCCTGCCTTCTTGGCCGCTGAAGCAAGGCCCTTCTTGCGGAGAAGGTCAATGGCCTTCTCCATGTCGCCGCCCGTCTCCTGGAGGGCCTTCTTGCAGTCCATCATCCCTGCCCCGGTCCTCTCCCGGAGCTCTTTGATCATGTCAACGGTGATATCGGGCATCCTCTATTCCTCCTGAACTTGGGTTCCTTGTTTGCCTTCAAGGATAGCGTCGGCCATCTTGGACGAGATTAGTTTCACCGACCTTATCGCGTCGTCGTTACCCGGAATGACATAATCGATCTCGTCAGGGTCGCAATTGGTGTCAACTATGGCGACCACCGGGATCCCGAGACGCCGCGCTTCCAGAACCGCAATGTGCTCCTTCCGCGGGTCAACGACAAACATCACGTCGGGGAGGTCCTGCATTCCCTTGATGCCCAAGAAGTACTTCTCGAGTTTCGCCTTGTCTTTCATGAGAAGGGCTGCTTCTTTCTTGGGGAGTCTCTCCAGGTAGCCGTTGGTCTCCCACTCCTCGAGCTCCATAAGACGCTGGATGCGCCTTCTTATGGTAGAGAAGTTGGTGAGAGTGCCGCCGAGCCATCTCTGGTTAACGTAGAACTCGCCGCACCTCTTGGCTTCGGTCTCCACAGCTTCCTGGGCCTGCTTTTTGGTACCCACGAAAAGCACCCTGCCGCCCGACTGAGCGGTCGCGCGCATGAAGTCATAGGCCTCTTCGAGCATGCGGACGGTTTTCTGAAGGTCGATGATGTAGATGCCGTTGCGTTCGATGAAGATGTAGGGCTTCATCTTCGGGTTCCACCTGCGGGTCTGGTGGCCGAAGTGCACTCCTGCTTCCAGGAGCTGCTTCATTGAGACTACTGACAAAGTAACACCTCCACGGTTATTCCGCCGCGCCTTCGTCGGCTCAGGGACTCTGATCCAGAGCACCGGCAAGAGCCTCAGGCAGCGTGAGTAGTGTTAGACCGCACGTAGTATATCACAAAAGAAGGCTTGATCGACCGGATCTCACAAAAGAGATCGGCGCTTTAGGTGCCTTTGATGTCGAGGATTTTCCCTTTCGAAGGATGCGGCGTAGAGGACTCTTCTCGCCCGTCTTTTCCACCATGGCGTCCGGGGCTCGCGTCGTAGAAGTTCCCCCCGCCTCCGGGGCTCTCGGTATCCGTCTTGTTGTCGGTCCACGTCTTGGTGGTCTCGCCGACCGTCTGGTTTCTATGGGAAAGCTCTTTGGCGAATCCAAGCATCTGGGTTTGGGCCTGAGACTCGCCTTGACGCACCAAAGTAGACGCGATCCTTGCCACGTCAGGCGATTTCGGAAGTGAAGTCAAGGCATCCAAAGGTTTCATGCTCTTCTCGCCCCCATAGTGATCTTATCGATGGGAGACGTGAACTCGTGAACATCCATGCCCATGACCAAGCGGGTACCCGGAAGGACCCGATCGCTCTGGAAGTAGCCCTTTGGCGAATCGCTTAAGTTCTTCTTGAGGAGGTAGAGGCGCTCACGAATCGCGCTCTCGCGTTCTTGCAGAAGTTTCTTTCCCCTGGAAAGCCGCACCCTGTCCATAGGCGATACGTGGGCACGGACGCCGGCAACCCGTGACAGTTCGGCAAGCTCCGCGGACACCTTCTCAAGCTCCCGCTCAAGGCGGCTCAATTCTCTCCGGAGCCGCGGCGTGATTCCAAGTTCCAGTACCGTCGGGACTCCCATCGGAGAACCCACGACGCCCGCCG
>DUSU01000077.1 GCA_012842425.1 Candidatus Fermentithermobacillaceae bacterium
AAGGGTACGTAGACTCGCCTCGCTGGTGTCACCCAACCTTGTCCTTTTCTTCCCGGTCTGTCACGTAGCATAGCCTATTCGGCAACAGCCTCACCTCCGAAACTTGGCTCGTTACGGAGTGCTTCTTGCAGGGGGTGGGGGATTTTTCATCCGGCCCTAATGGCGGATTTTACAACCGGCCGTAACACACAAAATCCCGGGGCAGTGAATCCTGCGTTTCTTTGGAGGAGAGACTAGGCGAGAGATCCATCACGGAGGTGCAGACATGGCAAAGACCGTATTGGGAGTTTTCGATTCGGCAGAGCAAGCTGAAAGAGCGGCGGATGAACTGCAGAAAAGAGGGTTCGACCGCAATGAGATCTCAATAGTGGCCAAAGAAAGCTCGGCAAGAGGCGACCGCGAAGGTCGCGGCGAGACCAGCATGAGGTCGGATATCTCAGGCGGAGTTGCCACCGGGAGCGCCATAGGAGGGGCTGCCGGGCTTCTGGCCGGGGTCGGAGCGCTGGCCATACCCGGCATCGGGCCGCTCGTCGCCGCGGGGCCCCTCGCGGCGGCCCTGAGCGGAGCCGTCACCGGAGGCATCGCAGGTGGGCTCATCGACTGGGGCATCCCCGAGGAATCCGGAAGACGATATGAGCAGAGGGTCAAGGAAGGCAAGATCGTGACCGCTGTGAGGACCGGTGACGACAAGGTCGACGACGCCGCCGATATCCTGAGGCGGAACGGGGCTTACGATGTAGAGACCCACTAGCGCCAAGGAAGTCTCAGGGCGGCCTGTAAGGGGCCGCCCATTATTGTTCATGCAGATCCGTCGCTGGCACCAACAGGCAAGACAGGCTATACTAGTTAACTGGTGAGAAAACATGACAAGACAAGTGCGTCTCATACCCTTGGGTGGCCTCGGGGAGATCGGCAAGAACCTCATGGTAGTCGAAACTCAGAGCGATACCATCGCAATTGACTGCGGTCTTGCGTTCCCCGAAGATGACATGCCCGGGATCGATCTGGTCATCCCAGATGTTTCCTATCTAATCGAGCGCAAAGACAGGTTGCGAGGCATAGTCCTCACCCACGGGCACGAAGACCATGTGGGTGCGCTTCCTTTTGTGCTGAAAGACATCAATGTGCCTGTGTACGGCACCCGTCTGACTCTCGGGCTGGCCAGGAGAAAGCTGGACGAGAACTTTGAGGGTGAGGTTGACTTCCGGGTATTTGAGCCGGGAGACATCATCGATTTCGGCTCGATCCAGGTTGAACCTTTTCGAGTGACCCATTCGGTTTCCGACTCCGTAGGTCTCATATTGCGCACTCCGGCCGGGACTATCATACATACGGGAGATTTCAAACTCGACCAGACTCCCGTCGACGGAGAGCCGACCGACTATTCCAGGCTGGCGCGCGCCGGAGACGAAGGAGTGTTGGCCCTCCTTTCCGACAGCACTCACGCCGACCGTCCGGGATTCACGCCGTCGGAGCGCGTGGTCGGCGAGACGCTGGACCGCGTGTTCCAGAAGGCTAAAGGCAGGATCATCATCACCACCTTTGCTTCCAACGTCCCACGTATACAGCAGGTGATCGACGTTGCCCACCAGCACAATCGCAAGGTGTGTGTCATCGGGCGCAGCATGGAGATGGTCGTGGATGTTGCCCTCAACATGGGCTACCTTCGCGCTCCTTTGGGAACGCTCGTGGACCCGTCGGATCTGGGAAAGTACCCCCATTCCAAGATGGTGATATTAAGCACCGGGAGCCAGGGAGAGCCCCTATCCGCGCTTGCCCGGATGTCGTGCAGGGACCACAGGAAGGTCGAGATCATGGAAGGAGACCTTGTGATAATGGCCGCATCGCCCGTGCCGGGCAATGAGACCATGGTGTCGAGGGTAGTTGACAACCTGTTCAGGTGCGGCGCTGATGTGATCTACGAGCCTGAATCCGAAGTCCACGTATCGGGCCATTCCAGCCAGGAAGAGCTCAAGATGATGCTCAACCTCACGAGGCCCAGGTATTTTGTCCCCGTTCACGGGGAGTACCGCCACCTCATAAAGCATGCGCAGCTCGCGGTGGCCACGGGCGTCCCGCCGTCCAACGTGCTTATCGGCGAAAACGGCACGATCTTCTCGCTCTCTCCCGAGCACTGTGAGATCATTGGAGTAGTCCAGACGAAGAACATCATGGTCGATTCCAGCGGTGTGGGAGAGATAGGAGACCCCGTCCTCAAGGAGCGCAAGTATTTGAGCGATTCCGGCGCCATCTTCGTAAGCTGCGTGGTCTCTTCGACAAGCGGCGCCTTGCTGTCGATGCCGTCGGTGAAGAGCGCGGGCTTCATGAAGAGCGTAAGGGGAGAGGCGCTCCTCGCGGAAGCCGGCAAGCGGATAAAGGAGTACTTCGACGCGCTGCCGCCGGAAGGGCTCCTAAGGCGGGAGTTCCTTGAAGAAGAAGTGGCTTCTTTGGTCCAGAAGCTCGTGAGGAACGAGACGGGCAGAAGGCCGGTGGTTGTCTGTTCTCTGAGCACCGTGTAGGAATCGAGTAATGGCGTACGGAAACCTGGGGGGCGAGTCGGAGGTGCTGCATTGAGCCTGCGAATTATCGCCGGCCCGGCCGGTTCGGGGAAGACGACCTACATAACCTCTGAGATCGTGCGCGATCTCCTTCGGCGCTCCGGACGATCGGTCGCGGGGCGAGGCGGAGCGCTTGGTTCTGATTTGTCAACGGCGAGCCGGCCCATGCTCCTCATAGTCCCCGACCAAGCCACCTTTCAGATGGAACGTAAGGTCTTGGAAGACCTCCGGCTCAGAGGGTTCTTTGACCTGCACATATTGAGTTTCCGCAGGCTGTGCTTGAAGGTGCTCGACGAATGCGGCGGGGTCTCGCTTCCTTTCATCACCCAGGTCGGACGCAGCATGGCCATTCAGTCGGTTCTCTGGGAACACAGGAAAGACCTCACCGTTTTCGCGCCTATGGTCGATTATCCGGGTTTCAGGGAGACGCTCGGCAGGACGCTGCAGGAGCTTTCCCTGTACGAAATAAGTCCGGGCGACATGCACCCGGCGGCGGAGAGCGCGGCCAATTTGCCCTACCTGCAGCAGAAAGTTCACGACCTTGAGGTTGTGTTCAAAGCATACAGAGAGTTCCTAAGAGGAAGGTTCTTTGACCCTGAGGACTACCTTGAGATGGCGGCGGTCAAGATCCCCGGTTCATCCCTTGTCAGGGGATCCACTGTGTGGATCGACGGGTTTTCGGGTTTCACTCCCAAGGAATACAAGGTCCTCCGGGCCATAATGGAATCGGCGGAGCGCACTAATGTTGCTCTGTGCATGGACAAGCGGGAGCTCTCCAGGCCGGTCTCCACGTCTTCGCTGTTTCATCCAACCCGCCAGGTCTACGAGAAGATCCTGGTCCTGGCAAAGGACGCGGGCATTCCGGTCGAGCCGGTGGTCCACCTAGGAGAGGACCGGGTCCCGCCGAGGTTCAGGGAGTCCGGTGATCTCGCCAGGCTTGAGATGGCCGTCCGGTTCTCCGGGGATCCCGCGGGAGGTGCAGCCGGCGACCTTCGCGAGCAATCGCCCCGCGACGACAGGACCGGGGTCCCCGGGGTTGTCCTTGTCTCGGCGGCAAACCCCCAGGCGGAAGTGGAGTTCGTCGCCAGGGAGATCATCAGGCTTGTGAGAGACGAAGGCCTGCGTTACCGGGACATAACCGTCGAGGCCCGGGACCTTTCGGGGTATGCCGACTTAATCGAGCTCGTGTTCGCCGATCACGAGATTCCCTTTTTCCTTGACCGGAAGCGGTCTCTATCGCACCACCCGCTATCTGAACTCCTGCGTTCTTCGCTAGAGGTGGTGGCCGGGTCGTTCCCCTCGGACAGCGTTTTCCGGTACCTGAAGACCGACCTCGTGCCTGTCCAGCGAGAAATCGTGGACAGGCTCGAGAACTACGTGCTCGCTCACGGGATCCAGGGCGAGAGGTGGATATCAAAGGAGCCCTGGCGCTACGCGAGAAAATCGATGGTCAGCGAGGAGAAGGTCGTCTCGGAGGTCGAGGACGCCAAGTTCGCCGATGAAGCCAGGAGGCAAGCAGTCACGCACCTTGAGAAGTTCTACCGGAGGCTAAGAGGTAGAAAGTCCGGCCTCACTGCGAGGGAAGTTTCGAGGGCCATCTACGACCTGCTGATCGACCTTGATGTGCCCGCCACACTAGAGCGCTGGCAGACAATCGCCGAGGATTCGGGAGACCTGGCCGAAGCGCAAGACCACGCCGGGATCTGGGACAAGGTTATGGAGATCCTCGAGCAGGCCGAGGAGATCCTGGGAGAACGCGAGGTAGACCTCAAGACTTACGCTGTACTGGTTGAGGCCGGGTTGGAGGATATCCGGCTGGGAGTCATACCTCCTTCGCTGGACCAGGTCCTCATAGGGTCCATCGACAGGTCCAGGCAGCCGGAGTGCAAGGCTACTTTCCTAATCGGTGCCCTCGCAGGGGTTTTTCCCAGGAGGCAGTCGGAAGACAGCGTGTTTACCGACGAAGAGCGGGCCCACCTGGCGGAAAGAGGCATTGAGCTTGAGCCCGATTCGATCACCAGGCAGTTTCACGAGCAATACCTGGTCTACATAGCCCTTACAAGGCCGTCCGCGCGGCTTTATGTTTCGTACCCGTTGGGCGACGCCGAAGGGAAAGCCCAGACTCCTTCTCATGTCGTCGGGATGCTAAAGCGGGTATTCCCGGACCTGGTCGAGGTTTCCGCGGGCATGGAACCGCCGGGTAGGTGGCCCGACGATCTGGATTACGTCGTCCCGGCCCGCGCGCGGGGGATTCTGACCAGGAGGCTCTCGCTCCTTCGCCACGGCCTGAAAGCAGGTGATGCATGGACAGAAACGTACCGCTGGCTCATAGAGCCCGAGCGGATAGACGTTTCCCGGCCTATATTGGGCTCCCTTTCGTTCACAAACAAGCTCGACCCCCTGGACAGGACCCTTGTCAGGAGGCTCTACGGCGGCGCGCCGGAAACCAGCGTGTCCAGGTTGGAGCGGTTTGGCGCGTGCCCCTTCTACCATTTCGCTTCAGACGGTCTCGGGCTCAGGGAGAGGGATATCTACCGGCTTGAGCCGTCCGATGCCGGCACGTTCCTTCACAATGCGATGAAGGAGTTTGTGGAGAGACTGGCGGCGTCGGGCGCCGACTGGAAGGCCCTCACTGAGGCCGACATAATGTCGCTGTCCGGCTCAATCGTGGACAAGCTGGTCCCGGAAGTGCGGGATGAGCTCTTTATGAGCTCGGCAAGGTACCGGTATGTCGCGAGCGCCCTCAGGCGGATAGTCGGCCGCGCTGCGCTGGTCACGGCGGAACATATGAGGCGGGGCGGATTCAGACCCGTATGCACTGAGGTCAAGTTTGGGATGGGAGGCGCTCTGCCGCCTTACAAGATAAAGGTAGGCCCAAGAGAAGAAGTCGTCTTGAGAGGCCAGATCGACAGGGTGGACGTGGGCTTTTCGGGAAGTAGGCCTTACGTGCGGATCATTGATTACAAGTCCTCCGCAAGGTCTCTGGACCTCGTTGAGGTATGGAGCGGGCTTTCACTTCAGCTGTTGGTGTACCTCATTGTGGCGCTCGAGAACTGGCCCGTCATCGCCCGAATGGGCGTGGGGGCGGGACTGGCGCCGGAGGACCCTTCAGGAAGCGTCCTATCCGGCACCGGACCGCTTCCTGCCGGAGCCCTGTATTTCACCCTGCGAGACCCCATGATAACGGCGAAAGGACCCGTTCCCCCGGATGTGTCGGCCCGAAGCATCACCAAGGCCCTCCGCATGACAGGGCTTCTCATAGATGACCTGGATGTCCTAAGGGTGATGGACTCGGACAGCAGCTCCTACTCGGACATCATCCCGGTCGCTTTCACTTCGAAGGGAGTGGGCAAGAAGTCTTCAGTGGCCCGCCTTGCGGATTTCGAGGCACTCCTCGGTTATGTCCGGCAAAAGGTGAAAGAGATGTGCGACCGGATATACGCGGGCGACATAGAGATCGCCCCGTACAGACGCGGAAAGGAAAGGGCTTGCACCTATTGCCCCTACGGGCCCCTGTGCTCTTTCGATATCCTCTTGCCCGGCAACAGGTACCGGGTCATAGTGCCCCCGCCGGGAGGCATCTGGGAAGAGGTCCGCGGAGGTGTCGCCGGTGGCTGATACGCTCTGGACCAAAGAGCAGGAGATGGCAATAACGCTTACGGGCAACAACATGCTCGTCTCGGCTGCAGCGGGGGCGGGCAAGACTTCGGTCTTGGTCGAGCGGATCATCCGCAAGGTGCTGGCGCCACAAGAACCCCTGGACCTCGGCAGGCTCCTCGTCGTCACCTTCACCGAGAAAGCGGCATCCGAGATGAAGGAGAGGATACGGTTTTCTCTGGAAGAGGCGGTGCGGAAGTCGCCGGGCGATCTCCGTATAGCACGCCAGCTGGCGCTCCTCGACCGGGCCCAGATCTCCACGATCCACGCTTTTTGTTTGCGGATGCTCAGGAGGTACTACTTCAGGGTGAACCTGGACCCGTCTTTCAGGGTCCTGGACGCCAATGAAGCGGAACTCATCAGGATTGAGACAGTGGAGGAGCTTTTTGAGGACCTGTACGACGACCCATCTCCGTACGGGGATATATTCCGCTCGCTTGTGGAGCGTTTCGGTGGGAGAGCCGTAGATGAGGGCTTTCAGTCTCTGGTTTTGAGGCTCCATGAGTTCGTCCGGACGCAGCCTTCCATGACGGAGTTCTTCCATCTGACCAAGAAGAGGGCTTCTGGTGAGGACCTCGTCTGGTTAACTTGTTTGGCCTCACGTGCTATCCGGGATATCAAGCGGGCAAAGGCCCTGGTGGAGGAGGCCAGAGACCAGTGCAGGATGCCGGGCGGTCCGGACATTTACCTAAGAGCCCTAGACGACGATATGCGTCTCTTTTCGGAAGCCGAAACGCTGCTGGAAGGACTCCTCCGGGAGGCTCAAGCGGCGGTAGACGAGGGGACCGGCCTCACAGACGTCCTCCGCGAAATAGCCGGCGCAGTGGCTTCCCGCATTTCATCTGCGTCGTTTACCAGGCTGCCGGCTGCCAAGGACTGCGACCCCGATCTTAAGGCCAGCGCAACCGCTTTCCGGAACCTCGCGAAGAAGGCTTTCGGCAAGGTGGCGGATTACGCGTTCACCCGGCCTCTCGATGAGGTCATCGCCGAGATGACGGCGGTCGGGCCGCTCATATCCGGCCTCTGCGATATCGTAGAGGACTTGGACAGGCGGTACACCGCCAAGAAGAGGGATAAAGGTGGGGTGGACTTCGCCGATCTGGAGCGGTACTGCCTGGAGATCCTGGAGATGGACGGTGGGAGGATCGCCGGAGACGTTAGGAAGGAGTTCGACTGGATCCTCATCGACGAGTACCAGGACACGAACCCTCTCCAGGAGCGGATACTCACCCTCGTATCGAGGATTGGCTCAGGGACCGGCAACGTCTTCATGGTCGGAGACCTCAAGCAGAGCATCTATCGCTTCAGGCTGGCCGAACCGGCTCTGTTTTTGGAGAAGTTCAGGTCTTACGTTCCGCCGGGCACGGGTGGAGGAGGGAGCCCTGGGATCCGGATAGACCTAACCCACAACTTCCGGAGCAGGGCAGAGGTTTTGGATGCTCTTAACGCCATCTTCGCAGACATCATGAGGGAAGAGGTGGCCGATATCGACTACGGCGAGGGGCACGAACTGAGACCCGGTGCGACATACCCTCCCGCAGCGGGTGAGTACGTCGTGGAGCTCCACCTCGTGGAAAGGCTGGCCGCTAATCCGGCCGAAGGGAAAGGCGGCGCGTCTTCCGGGCAGGCATCTTCGTCCGGAGAAGGCCCGGGCACGTCACCCTCAGGTGATGGCCAACCTGCCTATCCCGACGACGGGGCGTCGCCGGAGCCGTCCGAGTCGCCCGATGCGTCTCTTGCTGCGGACGATCTTGAGGAGTACGAGGCACTGGAGAAAGAAGCCCTGGTTGCTGCAGCGCGGATCAAGGAGATGGTCGACCCGCATGACCCGCTTCTCATCTGGGACCACAAGACTAAGACAAGGCGTCCCTGCTCTTACCGGGACATCGCAATCCTCATGCGGTCGACCAAGGACAGGGTTAACGCGGTGGCGGAAGTCATGTCCAGGTGCGATATCCCGTGCTACGCCGAGGCCGCGACCGGGTATTTCCAGGCCCGTGAAGTTGAGGTCGCTCTCTCGCTCCTTTCGGTGATCGACAACCCGCTCCAGGACATCCCGCTTGCCGCCGTATTGCGCTCGCCGATCGTCGGACTGGAACCGAAGGACCTGGCCGTCATCAGGGCGACTGTCAAGAAGGGGGCCTTCTACGACGCGGTCCTTTCCTATTCCCTCTCCGATAGCGCCGAACCGCATCTCAGGGCGGTACTGAGGAAGTTCTTGGACGACCTGGACCGGTGGCGGACTCAGGCCAGGAGGCGCCCCATTGCGGAAGTACTGTGGAACATACTGAGGGAGACCGGATATCACGACTACGTAGGCGGATTGCCCGGCGGAGGACAGAGGCAGGCGAACCTGCGGGCCCTCTGCGACCGGGCGCGACAGTTTGACTCCTTTGGCCGTCACGGCCTGCAGCGCTTCCTCAAGTTCATCGAGCGTCTCCAGGAGTCAGAGGGAGACCTCGGGACAGCCAGGGCCTTGGGCGAGCACGAGGACCTCGTGCGCCTCATGTCCATCCACAAGGCAAAGGGACTTGAGTTCCCCGTGGTGATCGTCCTAGACCTCGGGAAGAGGTTCAACAAGGACGACCTGCGCGCGGACATCCTGTTTCACAGAGAGCTTGGGTTGGGCGCCTACTATGTCGATTTGGAGAACAGGGTGAAGTACCCCACCGCTCTCCACCAGGCGATCGCCGCAAGGATTGACCGCGAGAATACAGCCGAAGAGATGCGGGTTCTGTATGTGGCCCTCACGAGAGCCAAGGAGAAGCTGGTAATGGTGGGGTCGGTCCGGGGCCTCGATTCGGCGCTCCTACGCTGGCGACGAAGCGACCCCGAAAGCGCAGGTACCTACCTTGACTGGATCTGTCCCGTAGCGCTCTCAGAACCGCGGGCAGGTCTCTTCACGGTGAAGCTTTGGGGTACGCCGGACGGCGAGAAAGTGCCGCCTCCTTCGTACGGTGTTTCGGAGCGTCTGGACCTTAGCCTCAGCGACGTGAAGAAGCTTGTGCCCCCGCCGCCGGCGGACGCCGAGGTGGCTCAGGAAGTCAGGAGGCGCCTGGAGTGGCGCTATCCCCTTAGCCTCCTAACGACCGTTCGGGCCAAGATGTCGGTGGGCGAACTCAAGAGGCGCCTTGACGGTGACGATGACGAGTTCCCACGCTTCTTACCCAGGCCGACGGGCCGCCTGGGGATGGACGAGGCCAGGGCTTACTCGACCGCGGTGGAGCGAGGTATAGCGGTCCACGCTCTCCTCGCGCATATCAGGCTGGAACTCACCCACAGTCCGGAGGCAGTAGCGTCTGAGAACCGTAGGTTGGTGGAAGCGGGCTATCTCAGGCCTCCCGGCCTGGGCCCCGAGGACATCGTCCGCGTGGCAGGGTTTTTCGCTTCGCCGGCGGGCCTGGCGGTGCGCGAGTGCCGGGGACGTGTCTTGCGGGAACTGCCCTTCACCATGAAACTGCCCGCCGTCGCATTTGCGGAGGCATGCAAGTCTTCCGGGGACTTCGTTATCGCGCAAGGCGTGATCGACATGCTTCTCGATGAGCCGGACGGGCTGGTTATCCTCGATTTTAAGACCGACGATATCCCCGAAGAGCGGGCCAAAGAGAGAGCCCTTGGTTACACGCCTCAGGTGTCTCTATATGCTCTGGCCGCCGAGAGCATCCTCGGGAAACCTGTGAAGAAGGCGTCCATCTTCTTCCTGGAACCGCAGAGAGAGGAAGAGGTGGACTGGCAGTCATACGTCAGGTCGCGGGGACTTGCCTAACACCAGGGCGTCTCGTATGGGCGCGTGAGCAGCAGCGACATCCCGTTGTCCAGCGTGATGTGGAGGCGGGTGCCGTCTTGAGGACCTTCGGGCTGGATATGTGATATTTGCTCTTCGTCAAGGTAGAGGCTGCTTCCACAAGGTCCTGCCAGGGCGAAACTCGAATAGGGGCTCCCCGGTCCGAGAGGCGAGGGCGGCGAGACTTCGGCCACCATGAAGCTGGCCTCCGCGCCTTGACCTAGGTTTATCTTGAGCATTGCGGGTCCTTGCTGGATGAACGTGGCGATGGCCATGTATCTGTCAGCCAATGAGCGAGCCTCCCCGCTTTCGTAGTTCGATGCTGCCGGATTAGTATGCGCCGTTTTGCCCCGGTTGCCTTACCGGCGGAATGTCCGTACCATATTATTGGGCTTTGACCCGAAAAACCGCATTTCTCGGAGGTGAAGGCCATTGCCTGCCAATTTGGGACCCCTCTACCTCGCGGCAGAAGAACGTTACCGGCAGGCCGTCACCGATGAGGAGAAGATGGCCGCCCTTGAGGAGATGATGGCCACCATCCCCAAGCACAAGGGGACGGAAAAGATGCAGGCGGACATAAAGCGCCGCATGGCCAAACTCAAGGAAAGCATGAGGGCGGGCTCCAGAGGGCCCAAGCGGAAGGATTTCTACCGCATTGAAAAAGAAGGCGCAGGCCAGATAGTCTTGGTTGGTCCCCCCAACTCGGGTAAGTCCTCGATACTCAAGACGACAACGCGGGCGGAGCCGGAGGTGGCCGACTACCCGTTCACGACCCGCTTGCCGCTTCCCGGTATGGCCCAGTGGGAGAACGTGCAGGTACAGCTCATCGACATGCCCCCGATCGCTCCGGAGACCTCTCAGTCATGGGTGTGGGCGCTCCTCAGGCTGTCAGACGGGCTCCTGGTCGTGCTTGACGCGGGCGATGACGATGTCCTCGACCAGACCGAAAACCTCCTATCGTTCATGGAAGAGAACAACGTGTTTATAAAGAACGAGGGCGAGCGGGACTTTAAGGAGAAAAAGGCCATCTGTGCCGCAAATAAGTGCGACATGCCGGGGGCGGCTGAAAGGATCGAACTCCTCAAAGAGATCATCGCCGACAAGATGGAGATCGTGCCTTGCTCGGCCCAGACCGGCGAAGGGCTTGACGTCCTCATGTCCAAGGTGTTTTTCGACGTCTTGGGCAAGATCCGCGTCTACACAAGGCCTCCCGGGAAGAAGCCGGATTTCACGCAGCCGTTCATACTTGATAGAGGAACTACCATCATTGACGCTGCTCGAGAAGTCCACAAAGAGATCGCAGAGTCTCTGAAATACGCCCGCGTATGGGGCAAGAGCGTTTTTGACGGACAGATGGTGCCGCGCGACCACGTCCTAAACGACGGAGACGTGATCGCCTTCTACACATAACATGCAGTCCAGAGAACTTGTACTCAGGATATTGCGGCTCAACCTCATTCCGGCTCCCAGAGTCGTTACGCCCGGTCCGGCAACGGTGTTTCCCGTGCTTTATATGTACTCGGAGGGTTCGGAGAAGGTTGTGAACACCCTGGACGAGGCTAAGGCGCTGTCCAAGGCCGTGGCAGGTTACCCGAGAGATGAGAGCGCAGCCGATTTCTTCTGCGAGATTCTCCCCGTAGAACACACGGCCCAGGTAGCCGTATCGGATCTTCGCGGTGAGTGGCGCCACGCCAGATGCGACACGGCCGAAGAGGAGCGTCGGGAGGCCATCTTCCTGGCGGTAAGGGCGACCTACGTGCTGGGACTGGACCGCGCTACGGTTACCGTCGGATTCGGGCCCGGCGGGCCATGGGTGATTAACGTGGAGCCCCAAGGCACTGAGGGCAATTGGGGTCTCGATGAGGTGAGCCGGCAGCGTTCTCCCATCCGGTTCCTACACGCCAAAGCCGAGTATATCGCCGTAGAACCCCGGAGCGGCCGCTGCCTCAACCGGTTCTTTTTACTTCACCTGACTCCTGAAGGCGAGATGATACCTTCCGGCGCCGGAGCAGGCGATCTCGATGATGGCGGCAGTGCTCCGCCTGAAACCTACACGTGGATATCGTCACCACTCCCGCGACCGGAGATGCCCCTTTGCACGCGGTTTGTGTTTCAGGGGGAGCCTACCACAGTATTCCTCAGGGCTCTCGATAGATCTGTGGCCGTGCTGGGGATGATGTTTTCCCGGCCCGGCGAGGCGAGGGAGCGCAACGGGCTGGGCGAGGGGCTTTTGGGGTCTTACCGGTATACCGGTGAGGGGGTCTTCGAGTACACGACCGTACCCGGCCTCCTTAGGAGCCCGGGGGCGATGAAGCGGCTTTGCGAAGCCGTATCTGCTGTGGTCGAGCGTTACAATGCGGCTGTGGTAGAGGGGACCGGTGATGAGGGGGCAGGCGAAGCCGGAGGGCAATCCACGGACAAACCGGGGCGCTGGACATCACACCTAGAAGGCCTCTACCGGTGGCAAAGGGCTTACTACCACGCTGACAAAGCCTTCTTTCGCGACCTGTACGGACATCACTGGCTTTCCGACAACCGGGGCTTTTCCGGCATTGGGCCGGACGAACTAGAAGACCTTACGGAAGGCGATTTCCGTCCCGGATGGGGACTGGAGGCGCCTGAGTTCCACGAGCCGTGCGTGACGGTGGCAAGCGGTGCTTCATCCACGGGGTTCAAGGCGCTCACGACCCAAAGCGACCATGTTGTGCTCGGGGCGGGTGCCCGTCAGGTCTCCGTGAAATCCGAAAACGTGCTGGCCCCGGACGTACTTGACTCAGATGACTTCGAGAGGGGAAGTCCTGCATGGGCCGCTATGACTTTGGTCCGCCCCAATCCGGCTGCGGCTCGTATGCTGGCGCTCCCCGATGATGCCGTCTTGAGGGCACACGTAGCAAATGTAGCGTCCGGTGGAGAATGTCTCCGCATAGGTCCGGTGATAGGGATCATGGCCCCCGAACTTACAAAGGGCCAGAGGTTCGGCGTCGAGACCGACCGGTTCAGGCACATGATCCGGCTCGGAGCCGAATTGGGCCTTCTGGTATACGTGTTTTTCCCGGAGGACCTTGGCCGCGAGGGGCCTCATCTGGACCCATCGGCCGGAGTCCTGAGGGGCTGGACCCACCGCGACCGCCGCGGCTGGCTGGAAGAGTTTCTGCCCGTACCCGACGTGGTGTACGACCGATACATACCGGCATCAAGGAGCAGCGCGAGGGATGTGGCCCGGGAGTTCTCCGAGGCATTCCCACAAGCAGTATTCGTAAACTCCCTTCCTCTGGTGCGCCTCTGCAGGGACAAACTGAGGTCCCACGAGGCCCTGGCGCGACACCCTGAAATAGCGAGGCACTTGCCGTGCACTGAGCCGGTTAGTGGGCCAGAAGACGCAGTGCGTTTTGCCTCTTCTCGGCAGAGGTCCTTCCTAAAGCTCCGGTTCGGCACCGGGACTAAGGGCCTCGCGCTCATTGAGAACCTGGGGTCCGCGTACCGGATTACCCGGCGTGAAAAAGGCACGCCGCCTAGGGTGGACGAGGTCAAAGGACAGGATGGCCTCTTGGGGCTTCTTTCAGACATCCTCCAAGTAGCGGGAACCGGAGAACAGGGGAAACAGGGACAAGGCCCGGAGTACATCATCCAGGAAGGGATAGACCTTGCGCCCCTTCCGGGCGGAAAAGGCGGCGCGTTTGAGGTCCGGGTCGTGTACCAAAAGGGTGGGGCAGGGGTGTGGCTAAGGACCGGCATGGTGGTCCGCGCCAACCCCGAAGCCGAGCGCTTTGTGGTACCGGGCGTGGAACTCCACCACCGGGTCGGTCACATCCTCGAACTGGCGCTTCCCGGGAGGGCGGACGAAGTGAAAGCCGAGGTCAGGCGCGTGGCCCGGATGATCCCTCCGGCTCTCGAGGAGCACTCGGACCGGGGTGGCGAGATCTCCGTAGACCTGGGCATAGACAGAAAAGGCAAGCCATGGCTTATCGAAGTAAACTCCAAGCCTGCCACGCTGTTCAGGGATATCGGCGCGTTTGGGCTCAGAAGACTGTCTTTGCTTCGTGTCTTGAACTACGCTATCACCCTACATGAGGAGCTTCACTCATCTTAATGAGCAGGGCGCATCCCAGGGCCTCTTTGCCGCCCGTAAGCGAGGCTTTTCCTGCCGCCGGGCAGTAAGGGCGCAGGAACTCCCTCTCCGCATCAAGAACAACTCCAAAGATTCGGGGCTGTTTGGCCCGGGTAAGCCGGACGGTGCGAGACGGACCCCGGGATAGAAAACCGGATTGAGCCGAGGAGGAGCGCGATGAGATCTTTCGACACCCAATTTGAGCAGTACATGAAGGAGTTTCTCGAGGAGACGAAGGCTCCGGGAGTGGCCGTCGCCGTGGTCTCGGGAGATGAAGTAGTCTATGCACGCGGGTTCGGCGTGAAAAATCTGGAAACGGGAGATCCTGTCACTCCTGAAACCATCTTTGGAGTGGCGTCGGTATCAAAATCCTTTACTTGTCTTGCCATCATGCAGCTGGCCGAGGCCGGAAAACTATCTCCCCACGATCCCGTGAAGAAGTACATACCGGATTTCGATTTGCCGGGGGGAAGCGGTGAACGGGTTACCATCCATCATCTCATGACCCATACGACCGGGATGCCCCCTTTGCCGGCACTCAACTACTCCATACGGGGAAACACCGGTATCGATGCGGACGAAAAGCCCAGCGAGAAACCGTTTCCGAGGATAGACAATTACGACCAGCTTATCGACTATATTCGGACAGCCGATTATGAAGTCCTGGGGAAGCCGGGAGAATACCTGAGCTACTCCAACGATTCCTACGGCGTCCTGGGGGCCATAATCGAGAAGGTGACCGGTCAGAGGTTTGAGGACTATATGAAGGATAACGTGCTAAAGCCCCTCGATATGAAGAGGAGCATGTACGACCTCAAGGACCTCGAGGCGTTTGACAATGTCACTTCTCTCTACATTAAGGAAAACGACGAGGTTAAGTACAAGCGCCACTGGCAGGTAGCGCCTCCCTTCACCGCCTGCGGGTGGCTAAAATCAACCGTCCTCGACCTCGCCAATTATCTCAGGATGTACCTTGGGAGGGGCAGCTTTAACGGCAGGCAGCTCCTGTCGCCCGAAGGGATCGAGAGGATGTGCCGGTCCCATCACCCGTTCTCTCGCGACCGGGGTTACGGTTATGGGCTTGTCTGTATGGATGATTTCCGCGGCGCTACTCTGATCGAACACAGCGGCAGCCTGAGAGGCGTTGCGTCGGATATAGGTTTCATCCCTGAGAAAGGGCTTGGAGTGGCTGTGCTCAGCAATCTGACGGGGACTCCGTCGGCCAGGGTGTTCCTGGCGGCCGTGAACCTGCTCATGGGGCTCCCGGTGGATACTCCAAGGAGCGTCTACAAAGAGGAAGCCTGGCCGCCCGAGCTCCTCCCGGTTTACACCGGCACCTTCAAGTCCGGCGAGGGTTCTGTCATAAGCCTCTCGGCGAAAGACGGCAAGCTGATAGCGACGGTGGACAAGAAGGATTACGAGGTAAAGAGCGACAGCGAAAACCTGGGGACCTTGATCATGAACGGGCAGCACCTGGAAGTAACATTCTTGAGAGACGAAAACGGCAAGGTCTGGGCAGTTGGCTGGGGCGGACGGATTATCCGGAAGACCTCTGACTAGGCCCGTCTCAATAGCCCCGGAGCGAACTCACCAAGTGTTTCCATCCGGAGGAGTCGGAGGTCCGGATGTCGAAAACGAGAATGCAAAAAACTGGTGGCCTGGCATGGCCTAACACGGCCGGCGCGTAGTCGTATAGGAGAGGGAGGATGTTCGGTTGAGAGCTGTTCTCAAGAAAGATCCTGCTCCGGGTGCTGTCTTGATGGATGTCCCCGTGCCCAAACCGGGGCCGGGCGAGGTCCTTGTGAAAATCAGGGCAACATCCATTTGTGGTACCGACCACCACATCTACATCTGGAATGAGTGGTCTCAGAACCGGATTAAGCCCCCGAAGATAATGGGGCACGAGTTCGCCGGAGAGGTTGTCGAGCTCGGAAGTGGTTGTCTTAAGGCCAAGGTAGGCGACTACGTGTCTGCCGAGACCCATATTGTCTGCGGGCTCTGCATCCAGTGCATGCTGGGCGAGAAACACGTGTGCCAGGACACGCGGATCCTGGGAGTCGATACCGACGGCGTTTTCGCGGAGTACGCGGTGGTCCCCGAGGAGAACCTCTGGTACAACGATCCCGCTATCCCGCCCCATGTGGCTTCCGTCCAGGAACCCCTTGGAAACGCCGTCCATTCGGTGATGGCAGGCGAGACCCGCGGGAAGTCTTTCGCCGTTTTCGGATGCGGGCCCATAGGCCTCATGTCCATCGGCGTGGCGAAGGCCGTAGGCGGAACGTGGGTGGCCGCCGTCGACATCAACGATTACAGGCTCGGTCTGGCCCGGGCCATGGGAGCCGATCTGGTGATCAACAGTATGAAGGATGACCCGGTGCAGGCGATCTTGGATGCCACCAAGGGCATCGGCGTAGATGTAGTGCTGGAGATGTCAGGGGCCGCGCCGGTCTACAACCAGATGCTGAAGGCGGTGAGACCGGGCGGGCGCATAGCGCTCTTGGGCCTTCCGGCCAAACCGCTCACCGTGAACTTCTCCGATGATATCGTGATGCGCGGAGTCACCTTGCAGGGGATCACCGGGCGACGCATGTGGGATACCTGGGTCATGACCCGGGATCTTTTGCGTTCAGGCAAACTGAACATAGAGCCCATCATCACTCACCACCTCGACCTTGCTGATTACGCGCGCGGGATGGACCTCATGACTGAAGGAAGATGCGGCAAGGTTATCCTTTATCCGGAGGGATTGAAGTAATGTCTAAACTGGGTTTTCTGCATGATGAGATCCAGAACCTAAAGGAGTCCGGGCTTTATAACACCATCCGGACGATAAGCGGGCCCCAGGGCGCGTGGTTCGTGGTTGACGGGAAGAAAGTCCTGAACCTCTGCTCCAACAACTACCTGGGCTTCGCTAACATGCCTGAGCTCAAGGAAGCGGCGAAGAAGGCCATCGACGAGTACGGCGTCGGGCCCGGCGCCGTACGCACCATCTCGGGGACCCAGGACATCCATCTGGCCCTCGAGAAGAAGCTTGCTGAGTTCAAGCACGCCCCTGCGTGCATAGTCGTCCAGGCCGGCTTTACGGCCAACACGGTGGTTATCCCCACCATCACCGGAGCGGGCGATGTGATCTTCTCGGACGAGCTGAACCACGCCAGCATCATCGATGGGTGCAGGCTGTCCAAGGCGACGGTCGTCAGGTACGCGCACAACGACGTAGCCGACCTCCGGGCCAAGATCATCGAGAACAAGGATAAGGCCCGCCGCATGCTGATCATCACCGACGGTGTTTTCAGCATGGACGGAGATATCGCTCCCCTTCCCGACATATGTGACGTGGCCGATGAGTTCGGCGCCATGGTCATGGTGGACGACGCTCACGGTGAGGGCGTCTTGGGAGACAGCGGCCGAGGCATCGTAAACCACTTCAAACTTGAGGGCAGGGTTGAGGTCGAAGTCGGCACTCTTTCCAAGGCCTTTGGCGTCATGGGCGGATATGTGACCGGCGAGGAGGTCCTCATTGAGTACCTAAAGCAGAGAGGCCGTCCGTTCCTCTTCAGCACCGGTCTTACCCCGGCCGATACTGCGGCGGCCATTGCTGCCGTGGATGTGCTCCTCAATTCCGACGCCTTGGTCAGGAAGCTCTGGGACAACGCCGCCTACTTCCGTACCGGTCTACAGAAGATAGGGTTTGACACGGGGAAGACCGAGACTCCGATCACCCCTGTCATGCTAGGAGACGAAAAGGTGACGGGCGAGTTCTCCAAGCGGCTCTATGAGGAAGGGATCTTTGCGTCCGCCATCAAGTATCCCACGGTCGCGAGGGGCAAAGCGCGCATACGCTGCATGCTCTCGGCGGCTCACGAGAAGAGCGACCTGGATTACGCGATCGAGAAGTTCGGAGCCGTCGGCAAGGCTCTTGGCGTGATCAAGTAATCGCAGGCACCAGACGAAAAGCACGAGACGCTCGGCTGCGGCTACGCGGCTCTCATTGGCGTCTATAAAGCCGGGACGGGGCTTCTCTCGAGTGAGGCCTCCCCTAAGAAGGGTCCGAGCCCGGCGCCGGCAGAGGTCCGAGTTCGGTTATGAGCCTCCTGGTCTCCGGCGGATAGTCGTCCAGGATGAGGTTTACAGTCATCTCCGGCCGCTCGTAGAGGCTTACGTCCGTGGCCCGGTGTATACCCGGCCCGCTGACAATCCGGACCACCGGTCTGTGATTGGCCCGCGGGTCTTGTTTTATGACCACTCCGACATAGCCGCCCCAGAGAGACAATATGGTGCCGGTGGGGTAGAGGGCTATCCTCTTGAACATGGCCTCAACCATGTCTCCGTCAAACAAGATCCCCCGTTTTTCCATGAGGAACGCTTGCACGGCTTCAGGGAGCACCGCCCGGCGCTGGGGCCTGTCCGCAGTCATGGCCTCATAGACATCTGCCACGGCTACTATGCGGCCAAACTCGGTGATGCTACTTCCTCTTATCTGCCTGGGGTATCCCGAACCGTCCAACCTTTCGTGGTGGTCCAATGCCGCATGGGCTACTACGGGTCCCACGTTGTAGCACTGCTGTAGCAGTTCAAAACCCTTCATGGAATGGGTTTTCACCAGTTCGTACTCTTCGTCGGTGAGAAGGGTCGGCTTGTTTATTATGTGTTTTGGGATAAGCACCTTGCCCACATCATGAAGAAGCGCGCCGAGCCCCAGCTCTTTAAGGCGAGGGACAGACCACCCCAGGACTCCCGCGATACACAGGCTGAGTATGCACACGTTTATGCTGTGGGTGTACGTCTCTTCGTCGAAGGCGCAAAGGGAATAAAGACCGACGGTGGCCTTCGGGTTGTTCCTGAGGTCCGCGACTATGGCGTCGACCGCTTCTCTTACGGGTCTTACGTCGCCGGGAGAACCGCGTAAGATGTTCTTCATTACCGCATCCATCACTCGTATGGTGGTCTGGCGGGTTTCTTCCTGGATAGACTCGTCGATCTCTATGTCGCCGGTCAGAGTATCTTCCAGGGCAACCCTTGTATAGCCCCTGCTGCGAAGCAGACTGATGAGTGCGGGGGTAAGCTTCATTCCTCTGGCAAGCATGAGGCGTCCGCCGTCGCCGTGCACGGGCATGGCCAGGCTTTCGCCGACCAGCTTGTCATGTAGTGCAACTACCCTCATGTGTTCTCCTCTCTTCTTCCGCGCGAAGACCGCAGCGCTCTCTGGTTTATCGGCTGCGATTGCCCAGTACAGTTATCGAAACTCGCAGGTTGCTGTTGAGATGGAGAGCGAAAGGGATTGTAAGCGGCAGTGTAGTATTAGTTCATGTTATGAGGTTTCAACGAAACGCCAGTTTATATCTACAATCGGTATCCATGAGCGCCCTGGCGAGGGGTGCGTTTGGTGTTATCCAGGGCCTTTATATCTTGTCCCTGGGTTTCAGCGAAGCGGTGTTGGGGACCATTCTGTCGGCCCGTATGCTGTCGGCAGCCGCCTTTTCGGTCCCCGCCGGGATGTTTTCAGACAGGGTGGGGCGCAGGCCGGTCCTCATCACTGCCGGCCTTCTTACCACGGTAGGTTACTTGGGAATGGCAGTCGCCTCTTCGCCGGCTCTGATGGTGATTTTCTCGTGCATCCTGGGGTGCGCCGAGGCTTGCCAGATGACGTCGGGGGCGCCGCTCCTCGCCGAATCCAGCACGTCCGAAGATAGAGGGAAGCTTTTCGGCGTTAACTTCTCGCTGTCCATGGGAGTCAACATGGTGGGAAGCCTACTGGGTGGGTTCCTTCCCCAACAGCTCCGGTCGCTGGGTCTTGTGAAATCATACAGGCTGTCGCTGGCCCTCTTCTCCCTCGTCACTCTCCTCGGTGTTACTCCGACCTTAAAGATGCAGGAGGAGAAGAAGTCAAAGATCGGCGCCGGAGAGCTCACGGCTGCGGCGAGGGATGAGATACGTGAGCTGGTCCAGACCGCTTCCAACAGGGCGGTATGGAACCTCCTTTTCTACAACGTCCTAATCGGGTTTGGCGCAGGTATGGTGGTCCCCTACTTCAACGTGTTCCTCACCAAGAAGCTGGGGATTACTTCGGACCTCGTGGGCCTCATACTGTCTCTCACAAACGGCGCCACGGCCATCGCGGGGCTCATATCTCCCATCTTGGCGACGAAATACGGCCGGGTGGCCACCGTGGTCGGCACGCAAATGGCCTCGATCCCGTTCTTGCTCCTAATCGCCCTGCCGCCCAACGTATACCTGGTCTCATTCGCGCTCTTCATGAGGTCTGCTCTCATGAACATGTCCAACCCGGTAGCCTCGGGCTTTTCCATGGAGATCGTTGACGCAGAGAAGCGTGGCAAGATGTCCAGCCTCATGCGGATAGCCGACAACGTAACCAGGTCGGCGAGCGCGGCCGTCGCCGGCTACATCATGGCCAACTGGAGCTACGAAGTGCCTTACTTCTTCACGGCCGTGCTCTACGTACTGGCGAGCCTGATCTACTGGCGCGCGTTCCGGAGTTGGGACCGGGAGCTACGTGGACAGGCCACACCTTGACATTCCTTGGAAGGTCAGGGTATTATACAGCATACGTTAGCAGTGGGTAGCACGCCTGATCGCTGAGTCTCCCAGATCGGGAGAGCGGGGGACCCAACTTATTCGGGGCTAATCGCGTAAGCGTAGGGCCAAACCTTTTCGGCCCGAGCCCGTCAGCTAACCTCGTAAGCGTGGAGAAGGAAGACGGCTACATTGCGGCGTCCATTCCGCAACTCCTCGTCTTCCCCTAAGGCAGTGGCTGCAAGCCATCTTGCGTATCCGGGATCTTTTGTGATCTCCGGGGTAGAGCACATGAGTTCAACTGGCCTTGCGCCGGTATGGGCGTAGGTTTGTGCCCTATTGTGCCAAAGGCCCGGCGTGTCTATGCGATTTTACCCCACTGCTCAGGAAACCGTGAGGAGGAGAGGCCCATGCATGTATGCGTCATAACGGCGCCAACCGGTGACTGCCCGCTCAACCGGTACGATCCCCATGCCGCCCGGCAGACAAAGGAGACGCGGGATGCGGTAGCTGCGAGCCTCCGGGAGCTGGGCCATGAGGTGAGCGTGCTCGAGGCAGGGCCGTCCCTGCTCTTGGACATCGAGGCTTTGAAGCCGGAGGTACTGTTCAACATGGCCACGGGGTATCGCTCCAAAAAGGACCAGGCGAATATCGCCGCGCTCCTCGAACTGAGCGGTATTCCTTTCACAGGGGCGACATCCCACGGTCATCTTGTGGGGCTCCACAAGCACCTGGCCAAGATGGTCATGCAGGCAATCGGGGTAAGGACGCCTCCGTTCAGGGTCGCTTTTGGCGAAGGAGACCTAAACACCGGCCTTACTGAGGGGCTCAGGTTCCCGGTTATCGTAAAACCGGCCGCCGAAGGCTCAAGCGTGGGCATCACAGCCGACAGCGTGGTGACAAGTAACGCAGATGCTGCCCTGGTGGCATCTAAGGTTTTGAGAGATTTCGGACCCCCGGTCCTTGTAGAGGAGTTCATCTCAGGGAGGGAGTTCACCGTTGCCCTCCTGGGACATCCGCGTCTCAGGGCACTTCCGCCCGAGGAGATCATCTTCAAAGAGGGCGACATGTACACCTATGGAGTCAAGGCCCGCGACAACGTAACGGTCAAGTGCCCTGCTGACATCCCCGAAGACCTGGCCAGAGACTTGGAGGATATGGCTTCAAGGGCCGCGACGGCCATCGGATGCCGGGATGCCGCGAGAGTAGATATCCGCCTAGACGGCGATGGGAAAGCGTATGTCCTCGAGGTCAACACATTACCCGGCATGATGCCCGGCTACAGCGAGTTTCCGCGCATAGCGGCAGAGGTCGGGATCTCCTTCGCGGAGCTCGTGAAGACGCTCATCGAAGGCGCTATATACAGGGCTCGGGGCGAAAACGTGCCTCAGGCTTTCATCTAGAGCAGCGCAGCGGATGCTGTGCGAGACCGGATTATCCGGACATCTCACAAAGAAAAGAGAAAGGAGGCAGTAAGAATGGCGGAGGAACTGCGCACTCACATAGGGCTGGAAAACGGAGATTTTGCTGTCATAGGAGCGGGGAACGGCGGCGTTGCGATGGCGGGGTTCTTGGCCCTCAGAGGATACACTGTAAACCTTTGGAATAGGTCAGTGAGGACCATCCAAGACATTGAGTCGTGCGGGGGTATATTCCTCGAAGGTGAGATTAAGGGAGTAGCCGTTCCCAACAAAGTCACGACCGACATAGAGGAAGCCGTGAAAGGCGTGCCTGTCATCATGGTGACGGTACCTGCATCTGCCCATGAGACGGTGGCGCGTCTCATGGCGCCTTACCTTAGCGATGGCCAGATCATCGTGCTTAATCCCGGGAGGACAGGTGGCGCTCTGCATTTCCGCGCCACCCTCCGGAGGGAAGGGTGCACGGCTTCGGTAACCGTGGCTGAAACCAATACCTTTGTATATGCGAGCAGGACTCTGGGGCCCGGGCGCTCCCGGGTGTTCGGAGTCAAGAAATCAGTGAGTATAGCGGCTCTTCCTGCGGTAAGGACCGTTCAGGTTGTGAGGGCCCTCAAACCTGTGTACCCTCAGTTCTTGCCGGTTGAGAGCGTGATGGTCACCAGCCTCGACAACATGGGCGCGGTGTTCCATCCCGTTCCGACGCTCCTGAATGCCGCAAGGGTTGAGGCGTCCCTGGCTTTTCAGCACTACACCGACGGGATATCGCCCTCGGTGGCAGGAGTGCTGGAAGCGCTCGACCGTGAAAGGCTGAGCATCGCGGACGCTTTGGGGGTGCCTGCAAGGTCGGCCCTTGAATGGCTGCGCGAGAGCTACGGTATTCAGGCGGACAATTTGTACGACGCCATCCAGGCCAACAAGGCTTACCACGGCATTTCGGCCCCCACTACGCTAAGCTGCCGGTACATCACCGAAGATGTCCCCTTTAGCCTCGTCCCGATGCTTTCCTTGGCCGAGGCTGCGGGAGTCGACACGCCGGTGATCCGCGCGGCGGTGAACATGGCGTGCGCCCTTACCGGCGAGGACTACGCGGCCAAAGGCCGTACCGCCGAGAGCATGGGAATAGCGGGCCTCTCCGGGCAGGAGATCATCGAGCACGTCGTTCAGGAGGTGTATCACGGATGACTGCAAGCACCCGCATATCGAACGGTAACGGACCTGGACCCAGGCGGGGGAAGAGGATACTGGGCGCGTCAATGGGCGACTGCGTCCACGTGGCAGGAGTGCTTAACTTCCTGAGGCTAGCCGAGAGCCAGGGCTATTCAACAGAGTTCGCCGGGGCTGCCGTGTCGCCTGAGGATCTGGCGGCTCTTGCAAAGGCGAAGAAGTCGGACTACCTCGCTGTAGGATATCGCCTGGACCCTCAGGCTGCCAGGAACCTGATAAGAAGGCTGAAGGCCGCCCTAGAAAAGAAAGACTGCGCGCCGCGCCTACTCTTTGGCGGCACCCCGCCCGTGGCGGAGGTCGCGAGGGAAGAGGGTGGCTTCGACGCTGTTTTCTCCGGCAGAGAAGATATCGACGAGATCATCGCGTACCTCAGGGGAAAGCCCGTCCTGAAAGACGTCCCAAAATACCCCGATACCCTCGGCGAAAGGATCGAGTGGAAAGAGCCTTATCCCATCCTAAGGCACCACTTCGGTCTTCCGTCTGTGGATGAGACCGCCGAAGGCATAAAGAAGATCGCCGGATCCGGCGTCCTGGACGTCATTTCCCTGGGTCCGGACCAGAACGCCCAGGAAAGGTTCTTCCATCCGGAGGAGATGGACCACGACCAGGACGGAGCCGGCGGGACGGCGATACGGTCAAGGGAGGACTTTGAAAAGCTTTACGCGGCCTCGCGGACGGGCAACCAACCGCTCATGCGTTGTTACAGCGGGACGCGCGACGTCCTTCGCTTTGCCGCTCTCCTCGCCGAGACCATAAAGAACGCGTGGGCAGCCGTTCCTCTTACCTGGTACAACGTGCTGGACGGCCGCGGACCCAGGCCCGTCGTGCAGTCTATTGCCGAAAGCCAAGAAGTCATGGCATGGCACGCGGTAAGAGGGATCCCCGTCGAGGTCAACGAGTCTCACCACTGGAGTCTGAGAGACGCGCCCGATGTGGTGGCCGTGGCAGCCGCGTACCTGGCGGCGTACAACGCGAAGAAGGCCGGGGTCAAGGAGTACGTTGCCCAGTTCATGTTCAACACTCCTCCGGGCACGAGCCCTGCTATGGACCTCGGCAAGATGCTCGCCAAGATCAAGATGATTGAGTCCCTTGCGGGAGACGACTTCCGGGTATACCGGCAGGTAAGGGCAGGACTGGCCAGTTTCCCGACGGACCTTGACCAAGCAAAGGGCCACCTGGCTCTCTCCACGACGGTTTCCATGGCAGTAAGGCCGCACATTGTCCATGTGGTTGGTTACTGTGAGGCCGACCATCTGGCCGGCCCTGAGGAAGTAATCGAGAGCTGCCGGATAGCCAGGGGCGCCATCCGCTCCTGCTTGCAGGGAATGCCCGATATGACCCGGGATGACTCCGTAATCGCAAGGCGCGACCGGTTGGTCCGGGATGCGGGGGTCCTCCTAGACGGGATAGCGGAGATACACCGCCTTCTCAGGGAAGGCGCCATCCCCGTCGACAAGAGGGCCGGGTCTTTCGAGATCGGGCCCGACCCCTTCACCGATCCGGTTACCTTGGCAACCGCTATCGGGCTGGGCGTATTGGACGCACCTCACCTCAAGGGCAATCCCAGCGCGTATGGGGAGAGCTTGACTGCCATGGTGGACGGTGCTTGCGTGGCGATTGACCCCTCGACGCGGAAACCCATCCCCGAAGAACTGAGGATCGAGAGGATACTCGACATGTTCAGTAAGAAGCGGGTGGCGGCTGCTAAGTAACCAGTTAGCGGTAGAGTCTCCGGCGTGAGATGCCGGAAAGACAGGGAAAAGGCCCTCTAATCTGGGCTAAGAGAAGGACCGGCGGCTCAGCGCAGAGCTGCCGGTCCTCGGTATGCGTTTGGGAGCCTTCCGGACCTAACCTTTCAGGTACTTCTCAAACCACCTCACGATGTGGTCGAGCCTTTCCACCCTGTTCCAGGGTTTCCCCGAGCGGGAGAGCTCGTGGTTTTCGCCGGCGAACTTCACGAACTCTACCGTCTTGCCGAGCCTCTTGAGCGCGACGTACCACTGTTCGGCTTGCTCCAGCGGGCAGCGGTAGTCCTGTTCCGAATGGATGATGAGGAGCGGGGTCTTGACGTTGGGGGCGTACCTAATGGGCGACCGCTCCATTATGAAGTCCTCGCTGTCCCAGAGGTCTCTTCCGCCGAAGCCCCTCTTGTTTCCGAACCAGCCGATGTCCGATACGCCGTACTTGGTGTACATATTCGAGATGCTGCGCTGGGTCACCGCTGCGGCGAACTCGTCGGTGTGGCCCACTATCCAGTTGGTCATGTAGCCGCCGTAGCTGCCTCCGGTTACGCCGATCTTGTTTACCTGGACCCAAGGCACCTTGTCGACGTAGTGCTTCAGCGACATGATGTCTTGGTAGTCCATCCCGCCCCAGTCACCGATGACGCCGTCTGCGAATTTCTTGCCGTAACCCGAGCTCCCGCGCGGGTTGCAGTAGAAGACGCCGAAACCTTTAGAGCACAGGAGCTGGAACTCCAAGAAGAAGGCTTCGCCGTACGCCGCGTGGGGTCCCCCGTGGATCTCGATAATCGCAGGGTACTTCTTGCCTTCTTCGAAGCCTGCCGGCTTCATCATCCAGCCGTCCAGCTCGAGACCGTCGGTGGAATGGAAGGTAAAGGGTTCGGGAGTGACCAGGGTGACGCCGGAGAGGAGCTCCTCGTTTACTGCCGTGACCTGTTGCAGGGGGCAGGATTCGGAGATGGGACCGCAGATGGGACCCGTGAGCTCGATCGCGTAGATGTCGCCCGGGTTCACAGGTGAGTTCCCGTTAAAGGCCAAGAGGAGGTTTCCGCCGGGGAGCTCCCTCATGGCAAATGAGTTGGTCACGGGCGGGAACTTGCCGCAGTAGTTTAGGTTTCCGGGGACTGCGCCCGCCACCAGTTCAACGTGAGGGATGTCCAGAGACGTCTTGTAGATCCCCGAGGTACGCTTGTCGGTCAGGGTGAAGTACAGCGTCCGGCTGTCGCTTGACCAGTACGGGCCGGAGCGGCCTGCGTCAAACCTGGAATCGGAACCGAGTCCCGAACCGACGCTCCTGTCGATATCCCAGAGGTGCACGATATCGCCGCCACCGGCGGGCACAACCATGACCTCGATGTTGGCAGTGGAGACCTCGCCTTCCTGGTGGCCCAAGACCGCGATCCACTTGCCGTCGGGCGAGTATACAGGCGCATGGACGGGGCCCTTTCCAAACGTGTACCTCTTGGCCTCTCCGCCCTCATGAGGGATCACCCAGAGGTCGGGTATCATCCTTAGCTCTCTGTCAGGCTCCCTCGCGGAGATGAAGGCTATCATCTTTCCGTCCGGAGAGAAAGCAGGGCTCATGTCGTGGAAATCGCCCGTGGTAACCTGCCTGATTTCGCCGGTTGAGACCTCTACGGTGTATATGTGTACGGGCCTTGGGTCGACGACTCCGGGTACGCCGTTTGCCTTGTAGCGGAGGTGGGTTATGACCGTGACATCTTTCGAAGTATCTATCTCGCCCGGCTTTGTCTCCTTCTTGGGCTTGGGTTCCCGGGAGCAGAAGGCGATGCGCTTGGAGTCGGGCGACCAGGTGAACTGGGAGAGACCGTCTTCCAAGTTCGTGAGCTGGCGCGCCTCCCCTCCTTCTTTCATGTTCAGGATCCACAGCTGGTTCTTGCCGGAGCGGTTGGAAGTGAAGGCCAGCATAGAGCCGTCAGGAGAAAACCTGGGCGAGCCTTCCCTTGCGCCGTCTCCGTTCTGCTTCTTCCCGTATGTGAGGCGGGAGGGCGGTCCGAACTTCCCCGACTCATCTCTCCTTGAAATGTAGATGGCCGATTCGTATTGGTTCTTTTCTGCGTTAACCCACGTCTTGACCCACACGAGCTCCTTTCCTGAAGGAGAGAGCTCCGGGTCTCCCGTGAACCTGAGCGACCAGAGGTCCCGCGATGTGAGCGGTCTTTTTTGCTTCTCCATCTATGCACCCTCCCGTATGTTTGCATGCATTCATAGATATCTCGGAATGCCCTGTGGAATGCGACTAATCGAGCCGTTTAGGTCATTCTTCACGGACATGCCGTCATCCTCTACAAAGGAGAGCGCTCAGGTTATTGAATGTTTGTCCGGCGGGTGATAAAGTCTTCCTGAGAATTGTTGTGCGCCGGGCAAAGTGACATAAATGTATACACAATTCAACCCGGATTCTCAGCCAGAGGTGCCGGCAGCGAGGTTTGAGCCCGGGACCGAGTCATCCTCAACGCAGAAGAGGTGTGGGACTTGAGAAACCAAGTGATTATCCTCGATTTCGGAGCCCAGTACACCCAGCTCATCGCAAGGAACATCCGCGAACTCAAAGTCTATTGCCAGGTAATCCCCGGCGACGCTCCGGTAAGTGAAATCAAGTCCAGTGTCGACCCGGCGGGTAAGGATATCCCGGGCGCAATCGTCCTGTCAGGGGGGCCTGACAGCGTCTACGAGGAAGGGGTCGCGCTGCCCGACCCGGCCATCTTCGAACTAGGCTGCCCGGTTCTGGGAATCTGCTACGGTATGCAGGCAATGGCCAAGGTGCTGGGAGGAAGAGTAGTGGAAGGCAGCGTCCACGGGACCAGGGAATACGGCCCGCGAGTCCTGCATGTGGCTGCGAAGGAAGGCATATTCCATGGCTTCCCCGATGAAACCCGCGTATGGATGAGCCACGGCGACACGGTGGATGAGGTGCCTCCCGGGTTTTCTGTCACCGGTTCGACCGAAAAGACAAAGGTGGCGGCGATGGCCGATCCCGTCAGGAAGCTGTACGGGGTCCAGTTCCATCCGGAAGTCAAGAACACCGTGCTGGGTAGGGAACTCATCGCCAACTTCCTGTTCAAAGTGGCCGGGCTTGAGCCCGACTGGACCATGGAGCGCTTTGTGGAGCGTTCCGTGAAGGAGATCCGGGAAAGGGTCGGGGACGCTCACGTCGTAGCAGGCGTTTCGGGCGGGGTGGACTCGACGGTCTGCGCCGTCTTGGTCCATAAAGCCATCGGAGACAACCTGCACCCGATCCTGGTCGACCACGGACTCATGAGACAAGACGAAGCGGCTTACGTGGTGGATGCCCTTGCCAGACTCGGGGTCAAGGTGAAACTGGTGAACGCGCAGGACAGGTTCCTGAGCAGGCTTGAGGGAGTGGCCGACCCCGAGCGCAAGCGGAAGATCATAGGTGAAGAGTTCATCCGGGTCTTCGAGGAGGAAGCCGAGAAGCTCGGCAACGTAGAGTACATCCTGCAAGGCACGATCTACCCCGATGTAATCGAATCGGGTACCCGCACACGCAACGTCATAAAGAGCCACCACAATGTCGGAGGACTTCCCGAGAGAATGAACCTGAAACTCCTCGAGCCGGTCCGGGAGCTTTTCAAGGACGAAGTCAGGCTCGTTGGAAAAGAACTGGGGCTATCGGACGAGTTCGTCGGAAGACACCCCTTCCCAGGACCGGGGCTTGCGGTCAGGGTCCTCGGCGAGGTTACCCGCGAGAAGCTGGATGTGGTGAGGAAGGCCCAGGCGATCCTGGATGAGGAGATCCGCCGCGCCGGTTGGTACGACAGACTGTGGCAGTGCTTTTGCGTGCTCCCCAACGTGCGCACAGTCGGCGTGATGGGAGACCGCCGCACTTACGGCCACGTGGTCGCCATAAGGGCCGTCCATTCGGAAGACGCCATGACGGCGGACTGGGCAAGGCTGCCTTACGACGTCCTGGAGAGAGTATCCACGCGCATAGTCAATGAAGTCCACGATGCTACCCGGGTGGTCTTGGACATCACTTCCAAGCCACCGTCGACTATTGAGTGGGAGTAGGACGGAAAGAGATACGGAAAGGGGAGACGGCCTGTGATTCCCCGGTACACCCGGGCTCCTATGAAGAAGATCTGGAGCGAAGAGAACAAGTACGCCCGGTGGCTTGAGGTTGAGATACTGGCCCTCGAAGCGTGGGAGATCCTTGGGGCAGTGCCTAAGGGCACTGCGTCTGAAGTTAGGGCCAAAGCCAAGGTGGACCCCAAGAGGATCGACGAGATCGAGAGAGAGGTCAGGCACGATGTCATAGCCTTCGTGAGCCAGGTGGCCGAGACGGTCGGCGAAGAGGGGAAGTACATCCATTACGGCCTGACTTCCTACGATGTGGTAGACACGGCGCTTTCATCCCTCCTCAGAGATGCCCTTAAGGAGATCATCTCGGGCGTTGACGAGATGACCGGTGTCCTCCGCGACCTTGCGCTTAAGTACAAAGACACCCCGTGCATCGGCCGCACCCACGGGGTCCACGCGGAACCCATGACTTTCGGGCTAGTGGTCGCTCTCTGGTACGAAGAGATGAGAAGGAACCGGGAGCGGCTCCAATTTGCCATGGCCGATATATCGGTTGGGAAGCTTTCGGGAGCCGTGGGCACATATGCCCACGTCGACCCGTTTGTCGAGAGGTACGTGTGCAAGAGACTCGATCTGTCGCCGGCCCCCATCTCAAACCAGATAGTGCAGAGAGACAGGCACGCGGCATGCGTGTCCGCTCTCGCGGTCGTGGCGTCCACGCTTGAGAAGATCGCTTACGACCTGAGGGGGCTCGCGAGGACCGAGGTCAGGGAGATCGAAGAGCCTTTCCGCGCCGGACAGAAGGGGTCGTCTGCCATGCCTCACAAAAAGAACCCCGTCGGCCTCGAGCAGATCTGCGGCATGGCGAGGCTCATGCGCGGATATGCCCAGGCGGCTCTCGAAAACAACCTCCTCTGGCACGAGCGCGATATATCCAACTCCTCGGTAGAAAGGATCATCCTCCCCGATGCGACCACTCTCCTGGACTACATGCTGCACCGCATGACCGGCATCCTCCGGGATATGAGGGTCTGCTCCGAAAGGATGCTTCAGAACTTGGAGATAACCGGCGGGCTCGTCTTTTCCGAGGAAGTCCTCCTGGCCCTTGTGGAGTCGGGTATAAGCAGGGAAGACGCGTACGCAAAGGTCCAGGGACACGCGATGGCCGCCTGGGAAGGCCCGCCTTCCTTCTACGAGCGGGTCACGGGTGATGAAGAGATCGTGCGGAGAGTCGGCAAGGAACGGCTTCTTGAGTGCTTCAGCCTGACGAAGGCGCTTAAGTCGGTGGACTTTATCTTTAACCGGTTGGGGCTAATCATCTAGGCCCAAACCGGGTCTCATCCAGAGTCTCATCTTTGAGGCCTGATCTGACTCCGGGCGGAGGTCAATCGAGGGGGGCCTAATATGGACAACTTGTTTCCGGGTAAGAGAAAACTGTACGAGGGCAAAGCCAAAGTAGTATTCCCCGGAGATAACCCGGGAGAAGTGTATATGGTTTTCAAAGACACGGCTACCGCCCTGAACGGTCTTAAGAAGGGGACCATTGAGGACAAGGGCCGCTTGAACGCGGAGATCTCGGACATACTCTTCAGGCTCCTCGAGAAGCGAGGGGTCAGAACTCACTACCTCTCGAAGGTCAATGAAACGACGCTCAGGGTAAAAGAGCTCCGCATCTTGCCGGTCGAGGTTGTCGTGCGAAATGTGGTGGCCGGGAGCCTCGCCAAGCGGTCGGGAAGGGAAGAGGGGACACCTTTGCCCAGGCCCATACTTGAGCTTTACTTCAAGTGCGATGAGCTCGGCGACCCTGTGTGGAACGACGAGCACGTCTTGGCTTTTGGCGCTATGTCCGAAGAAGAGCTTACCGAGGTCAAGGAAATGGCCCATAAAGTAAACGGCATACTCCGCGAGTTCTTCGGCGAGCGGGGCCTTGAGCTCATAGACCTGAAACTTGAGTTTGGCAGGGCTATGACCTATGGGTCGGCTGGAGAAGAAGTGCTGGGCCCCATCGTGCTCGGCGATGAGATATCTCCCGATACCTGCCGCTTCTGGGACAAAGATACACAAGAAAAGCTGGATAAAGACCGGTTCCGCCGGGACCTTGGGGCGGTCCGGGAGGCTTATGTCGAAGTCTTGAGAAGGATCTCAAATTGATTCCGTGACCTTGGCACGGAGAATAGGAGGCGCTCACATGAAGTTCAAAGGAACCGTCACTGTCTGGCTCAAGGAAGGGATCTTCGATCCTCAGGGGGCTGCCGTCAAGGGGTCACTGGAGGCCATGGGTTTCAAGGAAGTGGAAAAGGTCCGGATAGGCAAGAACATAGTGATAAGCCTGGACGCTGAAAACGCTCTGGAGGCCAAAGACCTCTTGGAACAGATGGCCCGCAAGCTCCTTGCCAACCCGGTGACCGAAGCCTACCGGGTTCACGTCGAAGAGGAGAAGGCTGGTGCGGAGAGATGAAGTTCGGCGTCGTCGTTTTTCCGGGATCCAACTGTGACTCCGATGCCTACCACGTTATAAAGGACGTAATCGGGGTCGACTGCGAGTACGTCTGGCACGAGACGAGAGATCTTTCGGACTTCCAGGCCCTGGTTCTGCCCGGCGGGTTTTCCTACGGCGACTACCTGAGGTGCGGGGCGCTGGCCAGGTTCTCGCCGGTCATGGATTCGGTGTACCGGTTCGTGGATGAGGGGAAGCTCGTCATTGGCATCTGCAACGGGTTCCAGATCCTTCTGGAGGCAGGTCTACTCCCCGGCGCGATGCTCTCCAACAATGTCCTTGAGTTTAGGTGCCAGTGGGTTAACCTGAGAGTGGAGAACACAAAAACCCCGTTTACATGCCTTTACGAGCCCGGCGAAGTGATCAGGGTCCCCATAGCCCACCACGAGGGCAACTACTACGCGGAGCCGGAAGTGCTCGAAGAGCTCGAGCGTACCGGGAGAGTGGTCCTCAGGTACGTCGATGCCTCCGGCAATCCGACCGCCGAAGCCAATCCAAACGGTGCTGCCCACAACATAGCCGGGATCATCAATGAGAAGGGAAACGTTTTCGGCCTTATGCCGCATCCTGAGCGGTGTTCCGAGTCCATCTTGGGAAGCCGGGACGGCAGGCGGGTCTTCCTCTCTATGATAAAGAGTCTCGAGACAGGCGCTCTTCTGTCTTGACAGAAAAGGAGCTGGATGACATGGCAGAGATTTCGCAAACGGCGCCCTGGCGCGAGATGGGGCTCAAGGATTCTGAGTACGAACTCATAAAGGAGCGTCTCGGGCGGGAGCCCAACTATACCGAACTGGGCATGTTCGCCGTGCTCTGGTCCGAGCACTGCGCTTACAAGCACTCAAAGCCGCTTCTCAAGACCCTTCCCACCAAGGGACCGGCGGTGCTCGTTGGCCCGGGTGAGAACGCGGGAGTCGTAGATATCGGCGACAATTTGGCATGCGCCTTTAAGATAGAGTCCCACAACCACCCCAGCGCCGTAGAGCCTTACCAGGGCGCTGCCACCGGGATCGGCGGTATCGTTAGAGACATCCTCGCCATGGGAGCGAGGCCCGTGCTGCTCCTTGACTCTCTGCGCTTTGGGCCTCCGGAAGACCCAAAGACGAAATTTCTTTTTGGGGGTGTGGTCTCCGGTATAGCCGGTTACGGCAACTGTCTGGGTATCCCGACGGTGGGCGGAGAGGTGTTCTTTGCCAAGCCCTATGCCGGTAATCCTTTGGTGAACGTCCTCTGCGGCGGCATCATGAAGCATGAGGACCTCCACAAAGGAGGGGCCTACGGCGTAGGCAATGTGGTAATGGTCGTCGGACATTCCACCGGACGGGACGGCATCCACGGCTGCACTTTCGCTTCCGACGTGCTCGACGATGACAGCGAATCGAAACGGATAAATGTCCAAGTCGGCGACCCGTTCATGGAGAAGCTCCTTATCGAAGCCTGCCTTGAGATGATGGCCTGTGGCGCAGTCGTAGGCATCCAAGACATGGGCGCCGCCGGGCTCACCTCGTCGTGCGCGGAGACCGCGGCGCGGGCAGGGACCGGCCTGGTCATCGACATAGGCAAGGTCCCCATGCGTGAGGAAGGCATGAACGCGTACGAGGTCATGCTCTCAGAGAGCCAGGAGCGCATGCTCCTCATCGTGAGCGCCGATAAGGTAGATGAGGTAAAGAGGATCGGCGCCAAGTGGGGGCTCCACGCAGCCGAGATCGGACGCGTCACCGATAGCGGCAATCTGGAGGTACTCCACAACGGAGTTCTGGAGGCTTCGATACCTGTTTCCCTCCTTGCCATGGGCGCGCCTGAGTATACGCCTGAAGCCCGCGAGCCGGAGTACCTCCGGAAGACCAGGGAGTTTAGCGGCGAGAGCGTGAGGGCTCCCGAGTTCTCTGAGATGAAAGGTATCCTGCTTAAGCTCCTCGCTTCGCCCAACATCGCTTCCAAAGAGCCGGTTTTCAGGCAGTACGACTACATGGTCCGTACCGATACCGTGGAAGGTCCGGGCCGCGGGGCGGCGGTCTTGAGGATCAAGGGCACCAAGAAGGGGCTCGTCTTTACCACCGACTGCAACGGGCGCCTTGTCTACCTGAACCCGAAAGCCGGAGCCGCCTGGGCGGTCACCGAGGCTGCTCTCAACGTGGCGGTTACCGGCGCCAAACCGCTGGCGATCACAAACTGCCTGAACTTCGGTAGCCCCGAAAACCCTGAGGTCTACTGGCAGCTCAAGGAAGCCGTCCAAGGCATGGCCGAGGCCTGCAAGGCGCTGGAGACTCCCGTCACCGGAGGCAACGTGAGCCTCTACAATGAGAGCGACGGCGAAGCCATATATCCCACACCCATAGTCGGGATGCTGGGCCTCTGCGAAGATATTGAGAAACGCATCACCCCCGGCTTCAAGAACGCGGGTGACCTTGTGGCAGTACTCGGAAAGGTCTGGGGGGACGCCAGGTCCCTGTCAGGAAGCGAGTACCTGGAAGTCGCCCACGGAATGGTAGCAGGCGACCCCAGGGAGCCGGCCCTGGACCTCGCGCGGGGGATCATTGAGGTTCTTACCGAATGCGCGCGCGAAGGCGTGCTCAGCTCGGCCCAAGACCTGTCCGAAGGCGGGCTGCTTGTCGCTCTGGCCGAATCCTGCATCCACGGAGAAGAGGGCGCTAGAGGATGTGCCATGTCGCCCAAGGCTCTGGGTTGCGGTGGCAGGGAGGATATCCGGGCCGACGCCATGCTCTTCGGCGAAACCAACACTGCGGTCGTGGTGTCGTTCGCCGCGAGCAACGAAGAACAGGTCGCTCATATCTGCAGGCAGAACAATGTGCCCTTCGCGGTCATAGGCCGCGTACAAGAGTCGGCCCTGGCCGTTGACACATGCGGGGGACTGCGTGTTCTGGAGGTCCCGACCGATGAGATCGCCCACGCGTATTCTCATGGACTGGAGGATTCCCTGAGAGGCTGAGTGTATAAAGAACTCTTAGGTGCTGCTTAAGGAGAAGTATGCAGGCCGCGCTGCCGGGTTTCCCCGGCAGGCGGCCTCTTAGGCGAGACCCAAGCAGGGGAAACTCGTATTGAGCATTGGAACACTATCCCGTCTAGCAGCAGGAAGGAGTTTTGTCATGCTCAAACTCAGCGGTGTCTCCAAGTCTTACGGTTCGGCAGTTAAAGCCGTCGACGGACTCGATCTCCACGTCCTCCCCGGAGAGATCTTCGGATTCTTAGGCCCCAACGGAGCGGGTAAGACAACTACCATAAAGATGGTGGTAGGGGTTCTAAGGCCCGACGAGGGCGAGATAGAGATCGGGGGAGTGAACTTGGCCAAGGACCCAGTTCGGGCGAAGCTGATGACAGGGTATTTGCCCGATGAGGCGGCCCTCTGGGACAAACTTACCGGAATCGAGTACCTGAACTTCATGGGAGACGTCTACGGCGTGTCGCTCGAAGAACGAAGGAAGAGGGCCCTACCTCTCCTCGAAACGTTTGAGATGACAAAGGCTGCAGGCGATCCCGTCGGCAGCTATTCACGCGGCATGCGCCAGAAGATCGCGCTTATAGGTTCCCTTCTCCACCGTCCCCGGTTCTGGATTCTGGATGAACCCATGATGGGACTGGACCCGCGTTCGTCCTATCTCCTCAAAGAACTCATGCGCGCCCACGTGAGGGAAGGCGGTTCGGTGTTTTTCTCCACCCACGTCATGGAGGTTGCCGAGAGGCTCTGCGACCGCGTGGGGATTATCAACAACGGGAAACTAATCGCCGTAGGGACGACCGACGAGATCAGGAGGCTCTTTGCCCAAGAAGGCGACAAGTCGTTGGAGGAGGTCTTCCTGAAGGTTACCGAGGCGAAGCTGCCAGAAGACCAGTTGGCCTCACTTGCCAAGTAGGCGGTAGCAAGGGAGAGAGGTGAAGTCAATGAGCAAGGAAGCCATTCTTGGCGGGAAGTTCAAGGTCAGGTCTCCCTTCTACTCACTGGTCCATACGCAGATGAAGGTCGCCTACGGCCCCAAGGGTCTAGCTGAAAAACTCGGCCTGGGTAGAAGAGATAGGAACGCTTACATATACCTCGCGCTTATAGCGATGGCTTTCATCCCGCTAGTGAGCCAGCTCTATGCCGCGGGCAAGGCGATGGCGTCCCAGCTCATCGCCATAGGACAACCGGGGCTTTCGGTCGTGACTTCCGTGGCAGCCGGGCAGTTCCTGGTCTTCTTCCTGGGCGTAAGTTCGGTCATGTCGGTGCTTTACTACGCCAACGATAATGAGACACTGCTTGCCATGCCGCTAAAGCCTGCACAGATAATGCTGGCAAAGATGGCCGTGGCTTACGTGGCCGAGCTCTTCATGGCGCTGGCCGTTACCGGCCCTTTCCTGGCGGGGCTGGGCGTTCAGCTGGCCGTGCCTGAGTTCTGGCTGTATATGGTGCTCCTCGAGGTCGCGATTCCGGCCATCCCGCTCGCGTTGTCTCTCCTCGCTACGGTCCTCATCATGCGCGCCACAAAGGGGTCCCGGAGGCGGGACCAGTTCCGGGTAGTCTTAGGTCTTATTTTCTTCGCCTTGATAATCGGGCTCAACTTCCTGAACACGTCCATGGCCACTCGAGGCCCGGAAGAGACCATACGCATGCTCATGGAGCGGAACGGCCTTATCCAAGCGGCTGCAGGCTACTACCCGCCGCTTAAGTGGGCTGCCCTCGCCCTTACGTCCGACACTGCTTTCGGAAGATTGGCCGGGATGCTGCTGTTCGTAGGGGTCTCTTTCGGCGTGCTGGGGGGTATCGCCGCTTTCACTCAGAGATGGTTCCTCGGTGGATACACCCGTGACGTCTCGGCTTCGCGCGCCGGCGCCTCTCGCCTAACGTTCCGCGCCAGGCGGCCCGCCGTCGCAGTGGCGCTCCGCGACCACTACATGTTGGTGAGGACTCCGAATTTCCTGCTTACCGTACTTACGAACCTTATAGTGTTTCCGCTCATCGTCACCCTGACCGCAGTGACCGGCCAGGGTCAAATACCCTATCTCGTGAGAGGTTTGTCGGGACACGCGCTGGACATCATGGCGCTCGTGATCATCGCCGTGCACGGATTTATAGTGTCGGGGAACCAGGTGGCTTCGACGACGCTCACGCGCGAAGGACGGGCGTTCTGGGCGTCCAAGATGATACCTGTGTCACCCAGAGAGCAGTTTATGGGGAAGATGGTGTACAATATCCTGTTTGCGGCAGTACAGCTCGGTATACTCCTCGCCAGTGCGGCCGTGCTGCTAAGAGTTGACGCTGCGCATCTTGCGGTTATCGCGGTCCTGGGCACTCTGGTCTCGGTGCCGGTCACTGCGATATGCATGATGAACGATTTGTGGAATCCGAGGCTCAACTGGGAAAACCCCCACGCGGCGATGAAGGGGAACTTCGGCACTCTGATCGCAATGCTGTTCTCCGCGGCATATCTGTTCGCATGTGGTCTCATTGTAAAGGCCATGCTGTCCGCGGGCCTTTCCATCCAGGTCATATACTGGGTATCGGCAGTCGTGGTCCTCGTGTCGGGCCTCGTGCTCGCGAAGGTCGCGTCTTCTTGGGCCGAGAAACGCTATGCTGAGATTGAGGTGTAATAAACATACATATACAGAGGTGAACGCCGGTGACCGTGCGTGAAGCTGCAAAAGCGATAGAAAGCAAGATTATAGGCTGGAGAAGAGAGGTCCACAGGCACCCTGAACTCCAGCTGGAGACAGTGAAGACCGCAGCCCTCGTATCCTCAGCCCTCAGGGAAATGGGAATAGAGGTGCGCGAAGGCGTTGGAGGCAACGGGGTAGTGGGGCTCTTGCGGGGAGAGGCGCCTAGCGGTGCGCCCGGCGAAGCGGTCCGCACCATCGCCTTGAGGGCCGATATGGATGCCCTTCCGGTTAAAGAAGAGACCGGCCTCCCGTATGCCTCAGAAGTGCCGGGGCTCATGCATGCCTGCGGGCACGACGCCCACGTCGCCATGCTCCTGGGAGCGGCCCAGGTCCTTTCCGATATGAGGAAGCAGTTCAGGGGCAACGTGAAGTTCATCTTCCAGCCCGGTGAAGAAGGCGCAGGCGGCGCCAGGCTCATGATCGAAGACGGATGCCTCGAGGACCCGCGCCCTGACGCCATAGTCGGAGCCCACGTGGGCAGCCTGTGGAACGTGGGGAACGGCCAGGCAGGGTTCCGGCCCGGCCCGCTGATGGCGGCAAGCGACCGTTTTGAAGTGTTTGTCCAGGGCATGGGCGGACACGGAGCGGCTCCCCATGCTTCGGTCGACCCCGTGGTCGTCGCTTCCCACATAGTCACGGCGCTTCAGCTGATTGTGTCCCGGGAGATAAACCCGACCGAACCCGCCGTGGTCACCGTCGGGGCCATCCAGGCAGGCACGGCCAACAACATAATCCCCGATACTTGCCTGATGAAGGGCACGGTCCGGTACATGAAGAGAGACTTGGGGCCGTTCATCAAGAAGCGCATCACCGAGATCGCGGGAAGTGTGGCTGCGGGCATGAGGGCCGAGGCTAAAGTTACCTACCACTTCGGTTACCCGCCGCTCGTGAACGATGAGGATATCACAAACCGGGTGCGGGCTTCGGCCGCCAAGATTGTCGGAGAAGATAACGTTGTGACTGCGGGTACCACCATGGGCGCCGAAGATATGTCTTATTACCTTGAGAGGGTCCCCGGAACGTTCTTTGCCATAGGAACAGGCAACGAGGCAAAAGGCATCATGTACCCGAACCACCATCCCAAGTTCGACCTGGACGAAGAAGTCCTCTATCTCGGAACGGCGATCTTTGTCCAGGCTTGTCTTGATTTCCTAGGCGAAGAAGGACCCTACAAGGAGAAGTGAAATGGGAAGCCGGACAGGTAAGCCGTTTACCGGGGGCCCGACGCCCGGCTCCGGCAATATGCGTATAAATGTCGACCGGTTATGGGATGACCTCTCGGAGCTCTCGGGAATAGGCCGGGGCGAGAGGGGCGTATCCAGGCTGGCCTTCAGTCCTGCCGACATGGAGGGCAGGCGGTGGCTCCTCGGGAAGTTCGAGGAGGCCGGCCTAGCGGCGCGGATGGACGCCTACGGCAATGTCTTCGGGAGGCTACAAGGGGCGGGCCCGGAGGTCATCCTCATAGGTTCTCACATCGACACCGTCCCCGAAGGCGGCATGTTCGACGGGGCTTTGGGCGTCCTCGCCGGTCTCGAATGCCTAAGGGCTCTCAAAGAGATTAGAGGCCCGCTTCCCTATACCGTTGAGGTAGCCGCTTTTGCCAACGAAGAAGGTTCCAGGCTGGGTCCCGGCATCTTTGGCTCCAGGGCGCTACTTGAGGGCATCCCTCAGGATGAATGGGCGAAGGTATACCCGGTGCTCAAAGAGGCAGGTTTGCCGGTAGATGGCTTTGAGCCGGGCCCGACCCTCAGGCCGTCAGAGCTCCGGGCATACCTCGAGCTTCACATAGAGCAGGGAGGAGTCCTGGATACATCAGGTGAGGACATCGGAGTTGTCCAGGGGATCGTCTGTATCCAGTCCTTTGGAGCCATTTTCAAAGGTGAACCCAACCACGCCGGCACGACGCCCATGGGTAGCCGTAAAGATGCGCTCTTGGGCGCCGCGGAACTCGTCCTTGCGGTGCCTTCCGCGGTCCGCGAAAGAGGCTCGGACACGACCGTGGGCACGTGTGGCCAGATCAGGATTTCTCCGGGCGGGAGGAACATCATTCCCGGTCTTGCGGAGCTGAGCGTCGAAGTCCGCGACCTTCGAGAGGACGTAGCAGGCCGGGTTGTGGAGTCGATCAGAAAGAGGGCTTACGAGATAG
>DUSU01000078.1 GCA_012842425.1 Candidatus Fermentithermobacillaceae bacterium
CCCGCCTCCGTACATACTCTGGCCGGCGAGGGTCCTCTATCTGGCGCCCCTCCTCGGGGTATTCTGGGCGGGCAACCCGCTTGAGCCGGCCACGCAGGCAGTGTACCGCATCTACTGGACCGGTCTAAACCGGGGCTCTATGGTCTCGGCGCTGTGCCTCGGGGTTACGGCTGCTTCCATCTTTTCGACCGTAAGGATGCCTCGGCCGCTCGCGCGGAGGTCCTTTGTACCCCTCTCTCTCCTTGAGGTCTTGAGCCTTGCGCTCATCATCGTCTCGGGATTCCTACTTCCGGCTTCCTGCGGCCCTGAGGTCCGGGCGTGGGCCGTAGCTGAGGAAACCTACGACTTCGAGTCGTCGCTCGTCTTCAATACTCCTGTCAACATCAAGGAAGTCAGTCTGGTGAGCGACCGTTCGGGCGAATCCGGAGGGTACACGAGTCTCGCCGGGTTCAAGAGCTTGCCGCTGCAGGATACGGTGCAGTTCGACTGGGCAGACCCGGTGCGGACCGCGGTAGCGAAAGGAGAGGATACCGCGCCGGCGACCGGTCCCAGCGTTAGGGAGCTCCTCGCAGAGTTCCGGCTGACAAGATACGCAGACGCGGTATCGTTGCAGGTGTCTGAAACCCTGGCGCCGAGGGCTATCGCCCAAGGGTTTCAGCTGCAAGGACTGGATACTCTGCTCGGATGCTCGCCGGAGGACCTAAGCGGCGAGACATCCATTGATGTTCCGCCCGGCTACTCGGTCACCGTGAGCTGGTGGAACACGGTAGACTTGCCGGAATCGCTCAAGTACGCCGTCAAGTCCACCGCCCGGATAGCCCACAGGCTCCAGGCAGTCTACTTCGGTGAATCTTACGCTGAGGTAACCCCTGTCACGGAAGGGATAACGTACTACCGGCTTACTTCTAGGGTAAGGCGGTATTCGGGCCAAGACTGACGTCGGGTAGACGTCCATTGAGAGTCCACGAAGGCCCAATCATGAGACTGAGGGGCAGCACTCGCTGCCCCTCAGTCTCTTCGTATCGCTCCGGGTGGTTAGGGCTAGTCTCCGGTAGCCGGCCTGAGCCCCGGCTTCGCCCTCACGGGCGCTTCCTCGACTGTCTCCTCCACCACAGGGGCTCCCGTAAACTGCTTTTCGTACAGGGATTTGTAGAGCCCGCCTTTGGCCACGAGCTCCTCGTGGTTGCCGACCTCAACCACCCTACCCTTGTCGATCACATAGATCCGGTCGGCGTTCCTTATGGTTGACAACCTGTGGGCTATGACGATAGATGTCCTGCCCTTAAAGAGTTTCTCCAGAGCTCGCTGTATCAAAAGCTCTGTATAGGCATCCACGGACGAAGTTGCCTCGTCCAGTATGAGTATCCTCGGGTTGGCCAGTAGGGCGCGGGCGAACGCCAGGAGCTGCCTCTGACCCACTGACAGCCTGGACCCTCTCTCCCGTACTTCTGTGTCGTACCCTTCGGGCTGCCTCATGATGAAGTCGTGGGCGCCGACCATCTTGGCCGCCTCTTCGACTTCCTCATCGGTGGCTGTCAGCCTACCGTAGCGGATGTTCTCGCGTATAGTACCGGAGAACAGCACGGTGTCCTGAAGCACGATCCCCAGGTTCTGTCTGAGCGACTGGATGGTCACGTCACGTACATCGTGACCGTCGACCAAGACCGCGCCACCCTGGACATCATAGAACCGGCACAAGAGGTTGATGACCGAGCTCTTGCCGGCCCCGGTCGGACCCACGAGAGCTATGGTCTCGTCGGGTTTCGCCTCAATGTTCACGTTGTGGAGCACGGGAAGGGACGGGTCGTACCCGAAAGTGACGTCTTTGAACTCCACGTGGCCTTTCAGCTCGCCGAGTTCGATGGCGCCGGGCTTATCTTTGACGTTAGGCTCGGTATCGAGCACCTCGAACACGCGCTCAGACGACACGGCCGCCTGGAGGACCAAGTTCCATACCTCGACCAGGTTTCTGATAGGCCAGAACAACCTATTGGTGTAGTTGACGAAGATAGTAATGGTGCCTATGGTAACGGCGGCATCGCCCAGGGACATCCTGATCCCGCCGTAGTAGTAAACCAGCACCACACCCAGAGTGCTTATGATATCGACCAGCGGGAAGAACGCGGCGTGAAGCCTTGCCGCTTCCATCTGGGCCTCGAAGTTCTGGCGGTTGGTATCGGTGAAGCGGTCCTGGTTCTGGTCTTCCCTGGAGAAAGCCTGGGTAATCCTCATTCCAGAGATGGACTCCTGCAGGTTCGCCGTTATGTCGGCAAGCCTACGCCTGGTCTTGTGATAGGCGCGGGTAAGCTTCGACTGCAGGAAGAAGATGGCTATGAAGAGCAGGGGCAACGTGATGAACGTCACCAGCGCCAGGCGGGCGTTCAGCTTAAGCATTATATAGACGATGCCGAAGATGTTGACCAAATCAGAAAGGAGGTTCAAGGAGCCTCCGGCCAAGAGCTGGTTTATGGCCTCTACGTCGTTTATCACCCTGGACATGATCCGCCCTGCCTGAAGCCTGTCGTAGAAGTCCAGGCCCAGGTCCTGAAGGTGGACGAACAGCCTCTTTCTGATGGAGTAAAGCATCCGCTGCCCTGTCCAGGACATGATGTACGTCTGAGTGTACCTGAGGACCGCTATCGCTATCTGGAGCCCCATGTAGAGCGCAACCAGTTTATGCAGCATCTCGTACGTGGCAGTGTGCGTCTCAACAAGGTCCACAATGCGCCCGATTATGACCGGCCCTTGGAGCCCGAGTATGCCCAGGGTTATGACCAGCGCCATGGCTATCAGCAGGCGGCCCAAGAACGGCATTACAAACTCCTTTGTCCTTCCCAAGTGCTGGAAGTTTACGTTCTTCAGGCTGAGGTCGTCGGAATCCAGCCGCCCTCGCCCGGGTCCGTGAAAGTGCATACCCATTACCGATCACCGCCTTCCGCTACAGCGACTTCTCGCTCGAACTCTTCTTTCTCTTGGCTCCTGAACTGGAGGTCATAGATGGCGGTGTAGATCCCGCCCTTCTTGAGGAGTGTTTCGTGGGTCCCTTCTTCTACGATCCTTCCTTTATCCAGCACGATGATCCGGTCGGCATTCCGGACCGTCGAAAGCCTCTGCGCGATGATAAAGGAAGTCCTGTCCTTCAGGAGCTCGGTGAAAGCCTTCTGGATCTGCATCTCCGTCTCAACGTCAACGCTCGAAGTCGACTCGTCGAGGAGGAGTATCCGCGCGTCCATGAGAAGCGCCCTGGCGATGGCAACCCTTTGCTTCTGGCCGCCCGACAGGCCAACGCCGCGCTCTCCGATCACGGTGTCGTAACCGTTGGGCAGGCTGCCTATAAAATCATCGATGTGGGCGGCTTTGGCGGCCCTGCGGATCTCTTCTTCTGTGGCTTCCGGTTTTCCGTAGGCGATGTTGTCTCTGAGAGAAGCGGAGAACAGGAAGGTCTCCTGCGTAACCACGCCTATATTTCTTCTCAGGCTCTCCAAGGTCACATCCCGGATGTCATGCCCGTCCACCAGGATGCGTCCTTTCGTCACGTCGTAGAACCTTGGGATCAGGTTTATGAGGGTCGATTTACCCGATCCGGTCCCGCCCAAGACCGCGATGGTCTCACCGGGCTTCACGCTGAAGTTTATGTCCTCAAGCACCATGTTCTCTCCGTCGTAGGCAAAGCTCACGTTCTCAAACGTGACGGCGCCCTTCACGCGGGGGAGGGGTTTGGCATCGGGCTTGTCGGTTACGTCGGCCTTTGTATCTAGGATCTCGAAAATCCGGTCGCCGGCTGCGATGGTCCTCTGGACGCCACTCACCCACATCCCGAGCATCCTGACTTGTCGCAGGGTATCCAGCATGAGGGCGTTGAACGCGACCAGGGTACCTACGCTAAGGGCTCCGGCGATGATTTGCCTACCGCCCCAGAAAAAGATTAACGCCAGCGATGACTCGACGAGCAGCATCATCCCTGCTTCGTTCGCTGCCGACGCACGGACCGTATCGATGTTCTTCTTCAGAAGTTCCATGTTGTCCCGCTCAAACTTCTCGGTCTCGTGCTGCTTTCTGGCGAAAGCCTTAACAACTCGCTGTCCGGTAACATTCTCCTGGAGCGTGGCTGTGAGGACCGCAAGCATCTGCTGGATGGCCCAGAACCTCGGACGGATGACCGTGGAGTATATCTTCACCCGCCAAGCCAGTATGGGTACCGGGATCATGGCGACAAGCGTCAGCCTCCAATCAAGAGAGAGCATGAGGGCGATGGACGCAATAAACCTGACCGTCGCCGCCACAATCCTGATGATCTGGTGGGCTAGGAAGTTCCTCGTTTGCTCCACGTCCGCGGTAACCCGGGACATGAGCTGACCCGTCTGTGCTTTATCGTAGAAGCTGAACGAGAGCTGCTGCAGGTGCTCGTAGAGTTTGTTGCGGATATCGAATATGATCCTCTGCCCTGCCCAAGACATCCCGTAGCGCTGGGCGTAACCCAGGGCGGCGGCCACCGCCGAGGCGCCCGCCATTAGCAAGACTCCCCAGAGCAAGCGGTCCCAAGCTCTATTCCCAAATATGTCGTCGACAATCCACTTCACAATGAGCGGCTGCACGAGTTCCATGCCCGTTATCGCGAAGACCAATATGAAGGTGATCACATAGATCTTCCAGTATGGAACGGCAAACTTCGTGAGCCTCTTAAGAGTACGCAAGAAGTGACCCTCCTCCGGCTACTCCGTAACCTTTTCCGGTTCTTCAGATGCCTTAACGATTTTGCCAAGTTGGTCGATGGTATCAGACAACATCCGCGTTACATGCTCTGCCTTGATAAGGATGATTCCCGCTCCGTGCCGGCTGGCGAAGACCATTATCTTGTCTCCTATTTCAATGCCGTACTCTTTTCGTGCCTCGGCGGGGATAACTATCTGCCCCCGCTCCCCAACAGTCGCCGAACCCAAGAACTTGTTACGCAATATGTGGCTCAAGCCGTTATCCCTCCTCTCCCCTGAGGTCTGATTATGTACTGTAATGATTATCATGAGACGTATGACTTCTCATACATGTCGTCATACACATGTAAGCATACTACGATTTGTTTCGCACTACAAGTATATCGTGATACGAACTATCCAATCCACCCAAGAAATCCGCCTAACCTACGATTGTATATAGAACGGGGAGTGGAGGTGGGGATCATTCTGCGAACCATCTCGCCTGCCGGCGCCTTGCAGCGAGGAGCGGTTTTCCGGCTAGGAAAACAAACCTCCAGGCAAAAAGGTGTTTCCGGTTCGTACGCAGAAGATCGTTGCCGGTGAATCATGCATTGATTTTGTCATTCCTTACAGCTACTGCCAAGAAGTCGGTCGAGGCGAGAGTCGCCAGGGCCCGAGATGGGGACTCCCGGGAGCGGGAGGACCTTATCCGTGACTATACCCCGTTTATCCTGAAGACCGCTTCGACCACGGCGGGAAGATACCTTACAGTTGGAAGAGATGACGAAGTCAGCGTGGCTCTCCTGGCCTTTGACGAAGCCATAAACGCCTACTCCAGCCCACGACCGGGATTTCTGGCTTTTGCGGCCACGGTGATCCGCAGGAGGCTCATCGACTACTACCGCAAGGAAAACCGCCGCGACGAAGTCCCGTTTTCGTCGGTCACTCCTCTGGATGATTCGGAGGACTGGCCAATTGATGCCCAGGCCTCGAGGACATACGATTTAGACGGTTGGTCAAAGGTCCTTGAGAGAAGGGACGATATTGAAAGGTGGCAAGAGGCTCTGAGACCGTACAGGTTGAGCCTCAAGGATGTGGCTAAGGCAGCACCCAAGCACGCGGACGCCAGGGAAAGGGCGATGAGCATTGGCCAAATACTCGCAACTCACCGGGTGCTTAAGGAGAAGTTCCTAAGGGAAAAGAAGCTGCCCATACCCGAAATCCTGGCCATCCTTCCGGATGACTTGAGGGTATCGAAAAAGACACTGGAGAGGCAGAGGGCCTACATAACGGCTATCGCCTTGATCGTTGCCCATAATCTAGGGAGCCTTCGAGAGTTTCTTGAACTATAGGGATAGCGGCAGGTGAACTAAGTTGAGCCAAAGACGCGGTTTGGTGATAGAGCGCTCCGGCGATAAGGTAACGGCAATTACCAAGAGCGGCGAGTTCGTGACTTGGAGAGACGACCGCGACCTCATTCCGGGAGAAGAAGTGTTATTGCCTGCGCCGCGGTTTCAGGGCTTTTTCTGGAAGAGGGTTGTCCCGGCGACTGCGCTGGCCGCCATCCTTATAGTTACATCCTTCTTTGGATACCGTCAGTACCTGTACGCCAGGCCGGTCCTGGCATACGTGACCTTTGACACCTCGGGCGAAGTCCCCGCGAGCATCGAACTCGAGGTGAACGACCGCGGTCTGGTGAAAAGGGCCGTCGCCCTCGACGATGCCGGGGCGGAAGCCCTTTCGCGGATAACCGTGGAGATGCAGTCTGTGCAGACCGTCCTCATGAGGCTGCGAGAGACTATGCCCAGCGTCACACAAGTAATAATCGCCTTTATCCCGGTGACAGAGGAAAGCGCTCCGGAAAGCAAGATGTCTTCCAAGGTCTCAGGCCTTGCCCAGCGGGTCTTTGACTCGGCGGGAGAGGCGACGGCCGTAATGCTCGATATGGAGACCAGGGCAATAGCCCAGGAACTCGGGCTTTCGGCCGGAAGGGCGGCTCTCTGGGCGCTCTGGAACCTGGAGGTAGATGCGTTGCAGGAACCGGGCTCTGAGCCCGGCACAGCTCAGACGGTGGATCCGGGACAAGCCGAGCCAGCATCGACTGAAGTACAGACAGGACTTGTGGGGTCTCCGGACGATGAAGAGCCTGTGGGCTCCCAGTCTACCCAGACCATAAGCGGCGGTCCGGCAGGGTCGTCCTCGTCGGGTGGAGGCGAGAAATCTACACAACCGGGGCAGGGTTCCGGCAAAGCACCACCCAAGGGAACCGGAACAACCGTCCACGAGGACCCCGTAAACCCCGGCGGCTCGACCAAGCCCCCTTCGCCCCCGAAACCGGGCGGTCCAAAGGAACCTGACAGCAAGACGCCGCCGGGCCAGCAGAAGAAAGCCGACACCCAAGCTCTACTGGACATGATCAAGAAGAGCCTTCCCGAGCTCAAGTGGGACGACGGTGGGAAGTTGGATCCGAAGAAGTCCGACAAGGAGCTGGAGAAACTCGCGAAAGACTGGCTAAAGGGGCTCCTTGAGGTATCCAAGTCCCACGAGGACAAAGATGACAAGGACAAAGAAAAGGATAAGGACAAGAGCAAAGACAAAGATGACGACCGGGATAGACGGGATAAGGACGACAACAAGAAGGAGAGCAAAGGGAGCACAGTAGATCCTAAGCCGGCGTCTCCCGGCGGTTCGTCCTCCGGAAATAAAGACAATAGCAAAGGGCCCGGCAAAGAACAAGAGAAGCAGGGCAAGCCCGACAAGCAGGATAAGAACCAGAAGAACCCGAAGGACAAAGATAAAGACGATAGAGACGACAAGCAGGGAAGCGGTAAGGGTAAGAACCCGGGGAGCGAGTCCGGATCGATCTACAAGGGATCGGATAAGTCGGGAGACGACAAGTCCTCCTTGTGGGGCTCGTACGGAAAGGATAGCGTAGGCAGTTCCGGCAAGAAAGAGCCGCATTCTTCGGGCGATAAAGAGGACGGGAAGCCAAACTCGGGTAGCAGCAATACGGGATATCGCAGTCCTTTGTGGTGGACCTCTGAGTTCCTTAGAAGGCTCTGGAAGTAACCTATCTTGTCGCCCCGTTTGAGACCCTGAGGTGATTGCGCAGGGAGTCTCCAAGACCGTAGAATTCTGGTAAGCGATCGTAGAACGCTTGGGGGCTTTTCGTGTCAGAACAACCGGGTGAATTCATAGGTAACTCCGCAGATATCATCAGAGCCGCCTTTTCACAGGGCGGTATTCTTGCTTCGAAGTTGGGCGATTTCGAAGAGCGGCCCGAGCAGCTAGAAATGGCCTTGGCGGTATGGGAGTCCCTCATATCTCCCTCACATCTCCTCGTTGAAGCCGGGACCGGCACGGGGAAATCCCTCGCTTACCTCTTCCCAACTGCCCTATGGTGCCGTGAAACCGGGAAACGAGTGGTGATATCCACCCACACAATCAACCTGCAGCAACAACTTGTGCACAAAGATATCCCGCTGGTCGCCGGGGCTATTTCGGGATCCGGGTTCGACCTCCGGTACTCGCAGATAAAGGGCAGAAACCACTACGTCTGCTTGAGAAGGCTTGGACAACTGGCCGAAGAGGTTTCTCAGAGAACCTCCCTCTTTGTGGCCAATGCCGAGGAGAGGGCCATTCAGGACATCTACGAGCTGTCGGCCGGGAACTCATGGGACGGAGATCGCGACCGGCTCCCCTTCCCTGTCCCCGACGCGGTATGGTCGCTGGTCTGCTCCGAGAGCGACCGGTGCATGTCCTCTAAGTGCTCACGCTTCGCCCACTGCTTCTACCAGAAGCACCGTAGGCGGCTGGAAGAGTGCCACATGATCGTCGTGAACCATGCTCTCTTCGCGTCTCACCTCGCAATCTGGAGCCAGAGCAGCGGGAACACGGGGCTTCTCCCCGGGTTCGAAGCGGTCATTTTCGATGAAGCCCATCACCTGGAGGATGCGATCCGTGACAGCCTGGGGATGGAAGTGAGTCCGGGCAGGCTGAAGCGGCTTGTCGACGACACCGTGCGTATGGCGAGGACCGGGGTTATTGGAAGGAGCATCACGAGAGAGGGAATCCGGCAGCTCGGCGAGATCCTGGACAGCAGGATGTCGGCAGTCCAGAGGATCCTCCAAAAGCTCGACCCGGTGCGCCTTGTAGGACGGGATAAGACGCGGCTCAGAGACATCGGGTTGTTTGATGAAGAAGTGGTGAAGTCTATCAGAGACCTGGGGAAAGAGATTCAGTACTGGGAAGACTTCGACCTCTCGGATGAAGAACGGTTCGAAGTCCAGTCTCTCAGAAGGCGCTTCGTGGCATTGTCTCAGGACCTATACGGAATATCCAACCTTGATGGCGACGGCGAATCGCACGTGTACTGGGCCGAATCCGTCGAAGGCCCAAGGAGCGGACATGTATCCCTGAAGAGGGCTCCGCTTGAGGTAGGCGACTACCTCCGGGAGACGCTGTGGTCGGCGGTACCGGCGGCGATCCTTACATCAGCGACACTGGCCACAGGGTCATCGTTCGAGTACCAAAAGCACATGTTGTCCCTACCGAATGCCGCAGAGCTCATCCTCGGCTCGCCGTTTGATTACCGGGAACAAGTGAGGCTGTGCGTCCCCAAGGACTCCAGAGGTCAAGACGTAAACAGCCCGCCTTTCAACGACTTCGTCGCGGACAAGGTTGTTGAGATAGCCGGGATGACCTGCGGGCGTATGTTCGTGCTTTTCACCAACAAGAAATCCATGGAACGCGTTGCCGAACTCGTACGGGATAAGGTCGAGGAAATGGGATATCCCTTCATGAAACAGGGTGACGCACCCAGGGACGCTCTGCTTAAGGACTTCAAAGAAAAGGGCAATGCCGTGCTTTTTGGCCTGGATTCCTTCTGGGAAGGCGTCGACGTCCCCGGCCAGGCCCTCTCGTGCGTGGTCATCACCAAACTGCCTTTCCCGGTGCCCGACGACCCGGTAATGGAAGCCCGGGAACAGGTATGGAGGAGCCAGGGACTCGTGCCGTTCACCCATTACTCCCTGCCGGTAGCAACGCTCAAGCTCAGGCAAGGGTTCGGGCGCCTCATTCGCACAAAGACCGACCGGGGTGCCGTGGTCATCTTGGACCCCCGTATAGCCACAAAGCATTACGGCAGGACCATACTCAAGAGCCTCCCCCCTGCCAGGCTGACGTTCGATCTAGAGGACGTAGCGGAGGCAGTGTCTTTCAGCTGAAAACAAGACGTCCGCCCCCGACAAGCGGGGAGCGGCCGCCGGATCTCGGTAGCTATCTACAAATGTACAGACAAGGTGCCGGCAGGCTACTTAAGCACTTCTTTCAGCGCGCCCAGCAGTCGTATTACATTCGCCTTGGTGGCGTTCGTGCCCATCAGGCCGATACGCCATATCTTGCCCTTGAACACGCCGAGGCCGCCGGCGATCTCGATGCCGAACTCATCCATGAGCTGCTTTCTGACTTCGCCTTCCTGAACGCCTTCGGGCACGTAGACCGTGGTAAGGGTGGGCAGCCTATAGGGTTCGTTGACCACCGGCTTGAGCCCGAGTTCGGTAAGTCCCTTAATGAGGACCTCTTGGGCCGCTTTGTGCCTAGCGAAGCGTGCCTCGAGACCTTCCTCTTTCACAATCCGGAGGGCCTCATTGAGGGCATAAATCATGTTGCTAGGCCCGGTGTGATGGTAGAAGCGCTCGAAACTCCAATATCTCCTGATCATCCCTAAGTCGAGATACCAGCTCCGGCACGTGGTCTTCCGGTTTTCGATAAATGAGACTGCTTTTTCGCCCAGGGTGATCGGCGCGAGCCCCGGCGGGCAGCTCAAGCATTTCTGCGAACCGGAATACACGACGTCTAGCCCGAGCCGGTCGGTCGGGACGTCTACTCCGCCCAGAGATGCAACCGTATCTACGATGATACGCATCCCGGCTTCGTGTACTGCGCCGGCTATATCATCAAGCGGCTGGAGCACGCCTGTGGAGGTTTCTCCGTGGACAATACCAACTACCTTGGCATCGGGATTCTTCCGGATGGCCTTCCTCACATCTTCCGGGTCAATGGGCTCACCCCACGGCGACTCGACCTTCACCACCTTGGCGCCGACTCTCTCCGCCACCTCGGCCATCCTGTCGCCGAAAGCCCCGGCGGTGCAGATGATCGCCTTATCTCCGGGCTCCAACGAGTTCACCATGGCCGTTTCCATTCCGGCCATACCCGTGCCGGACACGGCGATGGTCAGCGCATTCTTCGTGCTGAACACGTACCTCAATAGCTCGGCCGTCTCATCCATTATCGCAACATAGTCGGGATCGAGATGCCCGAGCGTCGGCTCTGACAGAGCGCGCAGGACTCGCGGGTCCGGATTCGACGGCCCCGGTCCCATGAGCAGTTTGGACTTCGGGTTTCTTTGCTTCAAAAGTGGACTCTCCTTTCTACCTACATGGCAAAGAGCATGGCACCGGTGTTTTCACACCTTCTTACCTAACGACCCGGCCCAGCTTCTCAAGGACCTTCCTGATCTCCGCCTTGGCTTCTTCGCTCGCCGGAAGCATGGGCTTCCTGGGCTCGCCTCCGAAGTATCCGACCATGTCCAGAGCGGCCTTAAGACCCGCAACGCCGTGTTTTGCGGTAACCAGGGCGTTAAGCTCCAGGACGGACATCTGGATCTCCCTTGCCTCCCCAATCTTTCCGGCCAGGGCCAGTTCGAAAATCTCCACGCATAGGTCGGGAACTACGTTTGCCGTAGCAAGAGTGCCGCCTTTTGCGCCCATCACGGTCGCAGGGAGCAGGAAACTGGCCGAACCCGCGAACACCGAGAAGTCCTCCGGCACTCCTTTTATGGTCTCCGAGATCTGCACTATGTTGCCGCTTGAGTCTTTCACGCCCACGATGTTGGGATGGCTCGAAAGCTTGACGACAAGCGAGGAAGACAGGTTGATGCCCGTATTGCCGGGCATGTTGTAGATAAAGATGGGGATGGGTGACTCGTCCGCCACGTCCATGTAGAAGCGTTCCAAGGCACTCGGCGTCATGTTTGCCTTGAAGTAGTTCGGACTCAGTACAAGGGCCGCCTGGGCTCCGGCCTGCGCGGCTTTCTTGGTGAGACGGATTGTCGCCCGGGTGCTCTCCTGACCCGTCCCCGCGATTAGGACCTTCTCCGGGCTAAGGTGCTTCCTTGTGAAAGCCCACATCTCAACCTTCTCATCTTCATCCAGGTAGGCCGCCTCGCCGTTGGAACCCATAACAACAAGACCTGCCAGTCCGGTCTTGTCCCACTTGGCTATGTTCTCGGCCAGGTGGTCGTAGGAGATCCCTCCATCGACGAAGGGCGTCGGTATCGGCGCGAAAATACCTGTGATCGTTCTGGTTCTCAATGCGGTTCACACCTCCCAGAAGTGTCTTGAACAGCTCCCCCAGGGACCTCTACCCAAACAGAACCGTTACCAACGTTATACACCTGCTTGGATTCCTTTCTGACTGCCAGAAACCCTTCTCTCTTGGAGACTACAAGTGATAAACTCGGTCAGGTAGGAGAAGCATTGTTGCGGTTTTGAAAAGCCCCCGAACGGGGCTATCGCTCGCCTCGACATGCCTGGAGGTGCCGTCTTGAACTCAGACTTTCACACACATACAATGCTGTCGCCGGATTCATCCATGACCGTTCAACAGGTGGCTGAAATCGCCCTGTCGCGCGGCCTGAAGGCAGTAGCCATCACAGACCACGCCGAGATGGCGGACGGAATCTTCGGTTTCCAGAGTCCCCACTGCCGTTCCTACGAAACATACAGAAGCACCGTTGAGCGCGCGGCAAGTAGCGACCACCTGAAGGGCAAGATCCACGTCCTGCTCGGGGTCGAGGTGGGCTATACGACCGGTGACCATGCCCTCGCAAGCGAGTTCCTGGATTCCTACGACTTTGACGTGGTGCTCGGATCAGTCCACAACTCGCCCCCAGTAGATTGGTGGAACCCGGAAGGCGGCGAGCTCCTTAGGACCTCGCCTGAGGTGGGTGTAGAGGCGCTGGTATGGTACTTCACCCAGCTTGAGGCCGCGGCCTCGTCGGGGCTCTTCGACATAATCGGCCACATAGATGTCTATGAACGCTACCACCCGGGGCTCTGGCCAAACCCGTTTACGCACTCCAAGATCGCGCCCCTGGCCAAGAAGGCCGTCCGGGCTCTGGCCGTGAACTGCCGGATGGAGATAAACCTGGACATGATGAACAAACGGGGCCATTTCGCATGGTCGGCCGGGAAGTTCCTTGAGCTATACCGCGAGATGGGCGGAAAGCCCCCGGTAGCCGGTTCGGATTCCCACCGTCCCGAGTATGTAGGACTGCATATCCGCAAGGCTGAGGAACTTGCCAGGAAAGCGGGATTCCCGGGCCTTGCCCCGTGGGAAGAGGTAGTAGCGAAGAGAAAGGCGCAGGGCCGAACTGTCCTCATCTGACGAGTACAAACCGGCCACGACTAACTTATGTCGACCTAAAGGAAAGAGGCGGGAGAGGATCTCTCCCGCCTCTTCTTCAAGGCTACACCGCTACTTGATTAGGTGTAACCAGTCTCCCAGAAGGAACTGCATCCTACCCAGGAAGAGCGACACACGAGCCATGACGGTGTTTCCGAAGGCGGCGCCGAACGCGACCATCATCGTGTAGCGACCGACCAGAGACACCTTGCCCTGGACACCCTTCTTCTGGATGGTGAACAGGAAGTATACCAAGGAGCAGACCGTGCCGATAACGTAGACCCAGTTGGAGACATCGACCCACCAGTCCCCGCTACCCCAGAGGGGCAGGAACGTGGCGCGCACCTGGTCAACGAAGAACGGCTTGAAGTCCTTGGCAAGGACGTACCCGGAACCGATACCCAGCTGGAAGCAGATGGTGTATCTGCTGAGCCAGGAGATGGACTTGATATACCTGGTGTAAATGAGCACGCCGATGATGATGGGGATAAGCAGCGACCACTCGCCATCCGTCATGAGACCCTTGGTCACGTTCTGACGGATATAGTTGAAGTACGTGAGCGCCACTCCGTATCCAGCGTAGAGCCCTACATAGGTGTGCTCAGCGAACCGGTATAGCGGGTTGTCCTTGAAGACAGCTGAAACGAGAACGATGGTGAAAAAGGCCTGCAGCCAATTACCCACCGTGATTACGCTTTCGGACATTATTGTTTCACCTCCTCAGGATTCAACCCGCTATGATGCTTGCTTCTTGTTCTTGGTAAGCACATAACCGATGTTACCAAGAATCATGAAGACTATGATGAGAGCGTGAGAGAAGGACTGCGCGTCCATACCTGCAGTGGCCGAACCCGGCGCTCCGACAAGGACCTCATACTCGGCGGCACCCTTCATGCCTGCCACGAGACCCTTGATCTGGCCCGCCTGAACGAGCGGCATGCACTCGGGGATTGATACCGAGATAGCTGCCTCGATAAGCGGGATGTTGTTCGGGCTGGTCACGTGCTTGATATACTCCTTCTCACCGGGGGTACCGGTGCAGAAGATGGCAACCAGTTTGGCCTGCTTGAGGCTGGTAAACTCCTTCATGAGCGGGAGAGTGTTCAGATCGTTCCCGTAGAAGTCTACGCCCTGAGCAGTCTCAATGATGCTGTTCTGGTACTGCTGAAGCAGAACTTCGCCGCCGGGCTTGTAGCCGATGTTGACCCAGTCCACACCGTATTCCTTGTCGGGGAACTCTGCCTTAACGGTGCTGAATGCCTGCTCAGCCATGTCACCGGCCATCTGCCACATACCGGCGCAGACGAACCTCAGGTCGCGCCCATCCTTCCAGCCTTGCCTGATCATGGACAGGATAGCCGGCATGAGCTCAGGAATACCACCGGCGGAGAACTCCATGCCCATCCATACGATGCTTCCCGGAGGAAGCTGCTCGACGATGTCATATACCTTCTGGGTATCTGCCGAAGGTACGATGGCAAGACCAATCGGCTTTATGAGGGCGAGCGCAATAACGAATATCATCAAGGCGTACAGCCAACGCCTATCAATGTTCGCAAGCTTTTCCCACACGCTTTTTCACCTCCTTGTAGTGGAGTTCTATTCACCCGTGCCACCCAAGTGGCCGCGCTCGATGCCAAGAGCGATACGAAGAGCAGTTGCCACGCCACCCAAGCAGGCGCCGATCTGAATACCTCTCATACCCGCGGAGTTGGGTACGTTCAGAATCCAGTCAGCCATCTGCGAAAGGGCGGGGTGTCCGCCGAGCAGCATCCTGCCAAGCGGCACGCGGCCGAGCATCATAATGAGAGCCGTTACTAGAAGGACAGACGCTTCGGGGCTACGCACCCTAAACGCTCTGTATGCGGCCGAACCGATATAGAACACGATCGTAGAATAAACGGTAGCGTTCATCGGCGCGATAAGCTGGTTGTACATAAAGGTCCAGCCCGGGTGCGATGCGTTCTTGGCCACGAAGATGCCGAAGAACATCATGCCGTATAGACAGATGAGCAGCCAGACGCTGAAGATCCAGCCTTCCCTCTTGCCAGATATCCTACGACCATGAATCTGGGTCAGGTTGATCGAACCGACGAGCACCGCCCATGCTGCTACGATCAGATACCACCTGTCGAGCAAGTTCTTGGCAGTGTCGAGGAACGCGACTCCCGTGAAGTAGTTAGCAAGCACGTAAAGGATAGCCAGGATTAGGGTAATGGCTACCGGTAGCTCCTTTTTCATCCGGTACACCTCCTTTCGGATTGACCCGGTTCAAAGAATGCGACAAAGGGTTACTTGGAAAGCAGGGTTCCAAGGGCATTGGAACCAACGCTGGCCATAACGGTGCCTACGACGATAAGGACCACTCCGACCATCTTGCCCCAGTCCTGAGCGACGAGGCTGGCGAGAAGCACGGGCTCCTTGCTGAGATAAGCGCTGGCAGCGTAGAGCTCCTCACCGATGAGGCAGTAGTCGCAAGCAGCTACGAAGAACGGGATCTGGTGAGTGTTGGCGGTACCGGAGATCTGGATGGCGCCGGCGATGGAACCGACCTCCGCGAAGATCAAGGACTCAGCCCAGAACGCACCAACCAGGATGTTGGCTGCGGGCTTCTCGCGGAACATGATACCGGTAACGCCGGTGGCGTACGCGAACTGGTCATCCGAGATCCAGCGGACGTTATCGGGCTTGAAGTTGTCCAGCTTGCCGACCTCGGCAAAGGACTGCTTCACGATTTCCTCTGAGAGAGGGTAGACGATGACGTTCCTGTTGGTAGCGATGAGATCAGTGTCATAGCGCGCGCACTGCTTGGCCACGTATCCGAGAATGGACATGGCAGCGAGCGTCTGAGCGTTCTGAAGGTCACCGATACCGGGCGAGAAGTGCACCGGCTTACCCATCTCAGTGCAGCGTCCGATAGCCTCGTCCATGGCCTCAAGACCTGCCACCTTGTAGATCTCAGGGATCTTCATGCCTCCCCTGGCTCTCCTGATCATGGCGATCACGGCAACCAGGAACAGGATCTCCACCCAGAATGCGAAACTGTAACCAGTAACTATAGACATTTCGTCACCTCCTTCCCATTTGTGACTCTGACATTTCTCCGCAAAAGCGCAGTTTCCTGCCGGAATACAATTGATTTTTAATCCTCAACTGGCACTTGTCTGTCTAATCAGTCTTCGGTTGGAGAGCTTGGGGAGCCTTTCTAGACAAAATATGCCCAGGTCAGGATATATAGAATGGAATAAGTAAAGGAAGGTGCGCGGAGCACCTTCCTTTGTCAGATTTCTTAAGTAAACCAAACGCCTTCTAGCACTCGCTGTGGCCGCAAGCAAGACACTTGGCGCAGCCCTCAACGTGGACCAGGTTCCACGTTCCGCACTGGGGACACAACCCGAACTTGTTTCCCGGCGCAAGGGGCAAGGCGTCCTGGACAGGACCTATCTCTTCGTCCTCTTCTTCCTCGGTATCATTCCGGAGATACTCGTCCAGGAACTGTCCGATGGCGTCCGGAACCGACCGGACCCTGTTTGGACCAAACCCGATGGCCCGGGAACCGCCGATACCTAGGAGCTGGTCGGCAATCTCCTGTGGATCTACGCCGGACCTCAGGGCGGTTGAGATGAGCCTGGCTATGGCCTCGGTGAAGGCCGATACGTCGCTGCCCGCCTTGCCGATCTGGGCAAACAGCTCGACCGGGTGACCGTTAAGGGTGTTCAGAGTCAGGAACAACTTGCCTACCGGCGTCTCCTTGGCCGCGGTAAAGCCGTCCAGGCGAACGGGCCGTTCTATGGGCTTTATGTGGCCCCAGACCCCGTTTATCTTCGCCTTGCCGTGTAGTTCACGGGGATCGAGCTGAGCCTCACCGGTCGCCGGGGCCTCACTTGTACCTTGTCCCTGCGCCTTCTTGTCGGCCCCAACGGTCAGCACCTGCTCGCTCCGGCTACCGTCGCGGTACACGGTTACTCCCTTGCAGCCCAACTTGTTGGCGAGGACGAACACTTCCTTGACCTCTTCCCTGGTCGCCTCATTGGGGAAGTTGACGGTCTTGGATACCGCGTTGTGCGTGTGCTTCTGGAAGGCCGCCTGCATCCTTATATGCCACTCAGGCGTTATGTCGTGGGCGGTCACGAACACCTTCCTGACTTCCTCGGGGACACCTTGGATGTCGTGCAAGGACCCGTGCTCCGCGATCTTCTCCATGAGCTCGTCGCTGTAGAACCCAAGGGTGCGCGCAACCCGCTCAAACCTTGGGTTCACCTCAACGAGGGCCTTCTTGTCGAGCACGTGCCTTGTGAAGGCAATGCTGAACAAGGGCTCGATGCCTGATGAGGCGCTCCCTATGATACTGATCGTCCCGGTGGGCGCGATTGTCGTAGTGGTGGCGTTTCTCACGGGTTTTTTCCGGGCGGCATAGACGCTCTTTCCGTAGTTGGCAAAGGTGCCGCGGGACTCGGCCAGCTCCATGGAAGCCTTTACAGACTCCTCCTCGATGAAGCCCATGACGCTCTCGGCGAGCTCCAGGGCTTCTTCCGAGCAGTAAGGTATGCCCAGGTCGAGGAGCATGTCGGCCCAGCCCATGACGCCCAAACCGATCTTCCGGTTGCCGTGAGCCATCTCATCTATCTCAGGCAGCGGGTACTTGTTGGCGTCGATCAGGTTATCCAGGAAATGCACTCCCGCCCTGACCGTCTTCCTGAGTCCGTCCCAATCAACTCGGTCCTTTACCCCCTTGGGGGCCTCCTTGCTCCCCCACACAGGTTTCGTGAAGGCGCCTAGGTTCACTGATCCCAGACAGCACGCCTCGTAGGGCAAGAGCGGCTGCTCTCCGCAGTTGGATACGACAATCCCGTTGGCTATGAAGGAATGGCTAATGGGGACCGTAAGATCGAAGACTTCTTTTTCGCCGGCCGGTTCGAGGGACTCTACGATGTCAACGTACTGCTGACGGTAGAACCCTCTTGACCGCCTTCTCAGGTCTCCGATCTTCTCGGCGAAACGGTCATCTGCGAACCCCACTTCATCGATGAAGCGTCCCAGGTTATCTCCACTCACCTGGAGTTCATACAGCACGGCGTCACTCACATATACCCTCGTGGGGCCGTTAACAGACTCATAGGCGAAAGACCCCCCGACAGGCCTGGACCTTTCATAGATGGTTGACATGATCCCGAGGTTTAAAAGGAGAACCTGCACGTCCTCTAGGAGGGCCCTTGACTTCGAGGTAAGCCTGACGTAGGCCGTGCCGTTGTGCGCGTTCGCCAAAGTGCCGTCGGCCGTGAATATCCCCTGCAGGAAACCAATTACTGCTTCACGAGTGGCCCTGAAGAGCGTTTCGGGGACTCTCTTGACGGCGGACCTACCGGGTAGGACCCCAAGGCTCCGGAAGAACTCGACCACCGAACGAGAGTGATAGCTGAGGTGGTAAACACCATTCGCGCGCCTAACGGGCTTCACAGGTCCGTACCACCGGTCGAGAGCCGACTTCACCGTATCCATGACGCGGAGGTCTTGTTCGGCGAAGGTGAACCCAACGCGAGAGTTCTTCCCAGAATCTATGAGCCAACCGTCGCCGATAAGCCAGCCTAAGACGAGGCCCAGTTCTCCGGACCAACTTGTCGGGAAATCGGTTTGATATGTACGGCCATTGGCTCCGGTCCTTAGGTTCCTGACCGGGACGGGCAGCGATGGGTCAAGGCTGAACTGTCCGGCGCCGGACTGAATTAGGACCGAGTCCACGCCAGGCCGCAGGCTGCCGGCAGGCACCCACCCTCGAGGAGTCATGATCTTGTGGTCGGCTGTAACCTCCACAGAGTACCCACGCTTGGTCCTGAGTCGGATTACATCCTTAACGGCAGTCCGGAAAGCCCTCGACAAGGGCACGACATCCACTCCGGTCACAGTGTCTACGGCTGTTCCCGAAGTCCCTTCTCGGACCATCCCGCCGAATGAGACACGCCGGTCAACGGCTACTCCGACTCCTCCCGTAGACCACTTCTCGGCTATTTCCCTAATAGGGATGAGACCCATTTCCGTGGACACAAGAGCGTCGCCGGCAACACACGGGTTAGTACTCTCGATCTCCCCAATCTCAGGAGTCGGGTTATCCTTGTTGAGCCGGTCGAGGAAGATGATGCCCGGCTCGCCGTTCCTCCAGGCCTGGTCTACGATTTTCTCAAAGACTTCCCGGGCGTTCAGTTTACCGGTAACCTTTCCGTTCCGGGGGTTTACCAGTTCGTACTCTTCGCCCTTCTCCACTGCCTCCATGAACTTCTCGGTGATTCCTACGGATATGTTGAAGTTGGTCAGTTCGCTGTTATCGGTCTTGCAGGTAATAAACTCGAGTATATCGGGGTGATCGACGCGAAGGATCCCCATGTTCGCCCCGCGCCTTACTCCACCTTGCTTGACCGCCTCCGTCGCTGCGTTAAACACCTTCATGAAAGAGACGGGGCCGGATGCCACTCCACCCGTGGACTTCACGACATCGTTCTTAGGCCGGAGCCTGCTGAAACTAAAACCGGTCCCGCCGCCCGATTGATGGATCAGGGCCGCGTGCTTCAGCGAATCGAATATGCTGACCATCGAATCTTCTATGGGCAATACGAAACAAGCCGATAATTGCTGGAGTTCACGTCCGGCGTTTATGAGGGCGGGCGAGTTGGGAAGAAACTTGGCATCGGTCATCACTTCGTAGAACCTGACCGCCAGCTCGCGGATCTCATGCTTCTTCGTCTCGACCAGTTCTCGAAAACCATCCCAAGTGAGTTTCACAAGACCCTTTGACTCAAGACGAGTAAAGGCCATCTTCAGGGTCGCCCAGTCCCATTCGGAAACCGCAAACTCGAGGTCGCCTGCGACATCCGGTTTCTCAGGAGCGCCCGCTACGCTCGCAGTCTTTTTCTGTCGCCTCTCTGGCCCGGCATAAACCTCGGGATAATACACGAAATCCATGAGGGCGATGTTTTTCGCCACCCGCCAGAACATCTCCGCGGGAGTCTCAAGAGGTTTTCCCGCCTCGTCCTTCTTCAGGTACCTCTTCTCCAAAACCTGAATCGCGTTTTCAGAAAGGTTCAACCTGTACTGCCTCCCACCGGCTCAAAGCCTTCTCTCTATTTGTGTTACCTCCGCTGGTCCTCTCCCCCCACTAAGGCCCGCAGCCTTTTCGAAAGGACCTTCAGTCGCCAGGGTCTTCTGTTTTTTTCTTGCCCTCCTTGTCTCTAAGAATCCTCTCAAGTTCCTCACGAAACCCCATGAGATCAGTGAACTCCCTGTATACCGACGCAAACCGGACATAGGCGACGTCATCGATAGCCCGGAGTTTCTCCATGACCAGCTCGCCGGTCTCTTTGGAAGTCACCTCGCCCCTCCCCGACTCCCTTAGGGCGCGTTCAACCTCATACGCTGCTTCCTCCAGGGTCTCCAGGGGTATGGGGCGCTTCTCGCAAGCTCGCAGCATCCCCGACAAAATCTTCTGCCGGGAAAACATCTCTCGACTTCCGTCCTTCTTAATCACCAAGAGGGGAGCTTCTTCGACCCGTTCGTAGGTGGTGAAGCGGCGGCCGCAATTCGGACACTCACGACGCCTGCGTATGGCGGTATCTTCGTCGGTAGGACGAGATTCTAGCACTCTGGAGTCAAGGAAACCGCAGAATGGGCATTTCAAGGAGCCTCTCCACCCTTCACGGACGGGATACCCCAAAGAGAGCGCAACCAAACGGATGTGTGCGCTATATCTGGGTACGAGGCTCCTATTCTACGCTAGATGTATTTCTCCTTGTGGATTTCTCGCGGGCGCGAGAAATAAAGCGGTCGACCGAAACGAGGAACCTCTCGTGCGTACCTTCGCCAACCTTGTCTACACCGTCATGGGCCTCTACCTGGAAAACAAGTCGTCGTCCGTCGATTTGGGTCAAAGTGGCAGTGGCGGTAACCGTAAACCCGGGAGGTGTCGCCGAAATATGCCTGATATTGACGAGCGTGCCCACGCTGGACTCTCCCGGCTCCATGTAGGGCTTAAGGGCATCCATAGCCGCTTCCTCCATAAGAAGCACCAGGTTGGGCGTGGAGAAAACGTCTACTGCCCCGCTGCCCGTTGAAGAGGCCAGGTTGGAAGCAGTCACCTCTACGGTGGCTTTGCCTTGGATTCCAATCTCTACGGGCTTCATCTTACTTGTTAAGGGTGAAAGTAAGGTTCATCTTGACGTTCAATGACTGGATAAGCGGACATGCTTTCTCGGTGGCCTCCAGGCACTCCTTGAGTTTTTCCTCGGTGAGTCCGGGGCACTCGACGTCGTAATGAGCGTTTATGGTCTCGAACCTGCGCGGGTTGTCAATCCTCACACCTTCGATGGAATCTCGATTTTGGTGGCCGTAAAGCCTTCTTTACCGAGGACTGCCCTAAGCACCGAACCGCTGCAACCGGCAACTGCCATGAGTAGGTAATCGGTGGCACGAGGCGCGTCTCCGCCTACGGTCACCTGGTTTCCTCTTGAGTCCACACACAGGATGTTGCTTGTTTGGACACTCGCGGTGATTTTCTGGGTTTCGGCCACGGAAGACCCCTCCTCTCATACAGGTGGAAGACACGTAGAACATGCATGTATGATCATAGTACCTCTCGGGAGGTAAGAAAAGGGGCTAGGCGGGTTTTAACCCCAGTCCACTTCGGGTACTTTTGTGCGTTTTGGGTGCTTTGTGCATTCCGTTACCCAAGGAAAAGGAGAGAGAAGGTTGGACAGAAAGCATGCGGAACACGAGGCCCTTGAGGCAGAGCGCAACGCGCGGACAACAAGAGACGGGGTCCTGACTGAAGACGATATCCTGCGTCTCCCTCGCCTCACCCGCGATTTCTGCTCCGTCCGCGCCCTGGAGCTGGCCCCACGACTTCTGGGGACCATCTTGGTCCGCCGGACTCCCGAAGGCCTGACCGCCGGCAAAATTATCGAAGTTGAGGCATACGAAGGCCCCGAAGACAGGGCGTGCCACGCCTTCGGGGGGCGGAGGACAAGGCGAAATGAGGTCATGTACGGCCCTCCCGGAGGCGCTTACGTCTACTTTACGTACGGGATGCACTGGATGCTTAACGTTGTAGCTGCACCCGAAGGTGTCCCCCACGCCGTCCTCATCCGCTCTCTTGATCCCATTGCAGGCATTGAACTTATGGCCAAGCGCAGGCGCGGAGCGCTGCCTTACGCTGAAGGTCCGGGAAGGCTCTGTCAGGCCCTATCTATCACCGGGGCCGACAACGGGACAGGCCTTGCAGAAGAACGCCGGGCTAAGGGTGAGAGGGCCATGAAGGACCGGGCCATGAGCGCCGCAGGGTCTCAAGGAGCTCCGGGAGCAGGGTATGACATGTTCATAGCCAAGCCGCCGGAAGGTATGGATTCACCGCCGCCATACATCGTGACAAAACGAGTAGGAGTCGGAAACTCGGGAGAGGCCAAGCACTACCCGTGGAGGTTCGTTGTAACCGGTACGGGCCCTTCCAAAATGAAGGTGGACTACCCGGAATAGCCGGGAAGCCGGGTCTACCCTCCCCCGGACCGCTCCCAGAAAGACTTAAGGACCCTCGCCAGCCCGTGGGCATCTTCCAGCTGGGGGATGTGCCCGCAACCCGGTAAAGGAACTACCGTCACGCAGATTCCTGCCTCTGCAAGCTCGTCGCCCAATCGCCGGAAATAACAAGGGGGGATCACGGCGTCTTCCTCGCCGTAGACGAGTAGAACAGGTTTTCCGCTGAGGTACTCAGCCTCGCTTGCAGGATACGGCGGCCACGGGACGCCCGCCGCGAGCAGGGGAGCAGCCTTGGCGTAATCCTCACGCAAGACTCCGGCGTCTTCCCGGGAGATGTGACCCGGGCTTGCTGCCAGACCCCTCAGGGGACTCTCGAACACTAAGGAATCTGGGTTCCGACCGCTCATCGAGGCAGCGCGGCGTGCCTCGCAATAGGCCCGGGTAGCCGGAGCGAGGAGAGTCACAGAGGAGACCCAAGGCTCTTTGGCCAGGTGAACGGCTATTGCGCCTCCCAGGGAGTGCCCTACCAAGTGCACCCGCCGTCCTGAAACGAGCGCACGGAAGTAATGCAGCCAGTCCTCGAAGGACAAGGATGTACCTTGCGGCAGCCGGGCGTCGCCCATACCGGGGATATCCGGGGTGAGGACCCCCTCCGGGGATTCCATGGCCTCGAGGAGTCTCCGCCAAATGCGCCCGGAACTGGCGGTCCCGTGGATGAACAGGTGCGTCACAGCTCTATCCTCCGGAAAGGAATGCCGAGCCTCCGGGCAACGTCCTCTTCCCTACCGTGACAGGAGAACAAGAGTATCTGGTGCCTCTTGGCGAGCGAAGCCAGTATCTCAAGCGCCCCGGCAAGGCGGGTGTCGTCGTACTGCACAAACGAATCATCCAGGAAGAACGGGATCTCGTCCTTCTTGGTTATGGCCTCTGCAATGGCCACCCTGAGGGCGAAGTAACACTGGTCTACGGTCCCTCCGGACAGGGAAGACACATCCACCTGGCTTCCGGTCTCAGGGTGTACCACGCTTATCTCGAGGTCAGGCGATATCCTTATGTCCCTGTACCTCCCCGAGGTGATTCTCTTCATTATCTCGCCTACACGCCTGTTGAGTTCGGGGGCGAACTCACGCCTCAGGCTCTTGGACAGTTCCGATAGGGTGTTGTAGGCCAGGTCGAGGGCCTCCCAGTCCACCGCGAGTTCTTCTTCAACCGCCCGCTTTCGCGCCAGTTCTTCCTCGATCTCAAAGACGGGCCTCGTATCTTCCATCCGGAGGCGGATCCCGTTCTCAAGTGCCGCGAGCCTGGTCTTTACCTCTCCGAGACGGGCCTTGACCGCGTCTTGGGCTCTCCGCCTGGCTTCGTAATCACTTTCCGAGACGGTTTCTTCGTAGACTGCCTCGCCTTCCGTGGCTTGCCAGGGGCTTACGGCAAGTTCGGCATCGAGCCGGGCGACTTCTTCCAGGATCTCCGCCGGGTCCCGCCCTAAAAGGAAGGCGCCCAGGCGGCCCCTGTACTCGGATAGAGTCCTCTCGGCCTCATCGTGCTCTCTCTTGGCAACCAGTTTCTTCTCGAGTTCAGCAGAGCTCTGCACACCACAGGCCGCGAACACTTCCGTCTCCTTAGTCTTCAGCCGGGAAAGGCGTTCGTCCAACTCGCTCAGGAGGTCCCGCGTCTCGCCCATCCGCTCGTTTAGGGTCACTAGGTCCCTCTTGAGCGAGGCGTGCTTGGCCAGTTTCTGCCTCCCCAAGTTGACGACCGCGTCGGTGATGGCCTCACCGCCTTCGAGACAGCCCAAAGACTTAAGGATCTCCACCAGTTCCTTCTCTATGGCAGCGAACTCCTGAGATGCCTCAAACCAGAACTTGTGCGCCGCCTCGTAGCGCTCCCTCGCGTTTTTCAGCCGTGCGCGATAAAGGTCCAGGTCACGGGCAACGGCCCTGAGTTCCTCCACCGATTTCGCGCCGAGAACGGCGAGGTATTCCTGCAGGGCTTTCCTGGCCGACTCGATCCTTTCCACCTGCTCTTCCACTTCGCGTTCCTTCTGAGCAAGGACCGTTTCATCTTCACGCCTCAGTTTGGCGGCCGCACTCTGGCGGTACACACCGGCGGCCAATAAGGCCAAAGCCACCCCAAACGCGGACCAGCTCATGGGCATGGCCATCACGGTGAGGGCCACCGCGATACCCAAAGTGGCCAGCGCAAGCGCGTAGAGCACTCCCGGCGAGCCCGTAGCCTTTCTGGACACGACCTGCGACCGCGCCCGCTCTACTTCCACTTCCATCTTTGCCTTGGCTTTCTCGGCCAAGTGAACCGTCTCTTGGAGTTCTTCCGCTTCCTTGAGTATTTCCTTGTTGAACTCCTCGTCGGGATACCCCTTCAGGCGCCCTTCTTCCTCGGCAGTCCTGAGCTCTTTCCTAGCGTCGTTGGCCGAGCGCTCGCTCTTGAATGCCGTCGCCTTAGCGCTTGAGTACCTGGAATACAGGGACATGAGGGCAGCTTCATCGACGCTCTCTGCGGACGGCATAGACGCCGACAGCTTGGCCTCAATCTCTTTGGCCTTCTGCTCAAGTCGGGCAAGTTCTCCCTCTGCCTCTTCCCGGCGCCGCGCGACGGCATCTATCTCTTGCTTGAGAGCCCGGTACTCTTCTCCGGCCCCCTGCGGGACGTCTTTCGCCCACCGGAGCTCTTCCAGACGGGCCATAGAATCACTGATGAGGCCCTGGAGCTCTTCGGCCTCGGCGAGAAGCCCCTTGAGCATCCCGCGGCGAAGCCAGGCGAGCTCCCACTCTCCGCGGGAAACCGCCTCCTCCAGGCGCTCCTTTTCCCTGGACAGGTTCGAAGCCTCGATGAGCCACCCGCGGAGCTCTTCCGCCCGCTCGTTGGCGGATTTGAGCTCACGCGAAAGCTCGGCTATCTCTTGCTGCACAATGTCAAGTTTGGCCTTCTGGCTCCGCGGAGCCTTGATCTTGGCCCGCTCGTCGGACAGCGCCGACAAAGCCCGCACCAGCGAAACGTCCTGGCTCCCACCCTGAAGGATGTCTCCCAGCTTGCCCTGTATCTCGGCCCCTAGTCCGGGCTCTTGTGGGCTTCCCAGCTGGCCAATCCAGACTGTGTTCCGGAACTCCTTGGCGGTAAGGCCTAGGTGCTTACGGGCGAAATCGTATTCCTTCCTGGAGTCTTGGGAGAAGAGGCGGGTGACGTCCTCGCCCGTCGTGTCGTCGTAGATCCGGACCAGGTCCGGGTCAAAAGAACGCTCCACCCTGTAAATGCGCCCGCCTTCCTCGTAGACAAGCGTGCCCCGGTAGTCGCTTCCCGTCCACGGACGGTAGCGCTCGTACTCGAGGTCACGCGATATCCTTGTCCTGCCTTCCTTCTTGAAACCGTAGAACATGCCGAGTATGAATGCGCCCAGCGTCGATTTGCCGGCCTCGTTGTTACCCCGGATGATGTTGAGACCCCCGGACAGCTCGATTGTCCGCGGACCCAAGAACTTCCCGAAGGCCGTTGGAGCAAGTTTCCTTATCTTCACCCCTACCGCCCCCTCCGGAGTATGACTTTGCCCTGCCTCAGAGCGTCCAGCCCGTACTGGAGGGCCAGATCAGCGACTCGGGCCGAACGTTCATCACCCTTGGCGATCAGCCCTTCCCTGAGTCCCACAAGGTGCCTCGCGAAACGCCCTTCAAGGCTTGAGTTCTCAGGGGCGGTCAACGCCTTGAGGTCGTAGCCGGGAGAGTAGTCCGGGATAAGACGCAGGAAGAAGAAGTCGTCCCCGAGCATGCGCTCGAGTTCGGGGACGTCAAACACTATCTCCGGCTCGACCACTCCGGTAAGCCTGATCGCCCAGAGGTCGCGCTTTCTGGTAGACCGGTCTCCTACGGAGAGCACGGCATTTCGGACGCGCTCCAAGGTGTCCAGTCCCGTGATGTCCAGGTCCTCGCTCCTCATCTGCCTGAGGGCCATTGGGATGAACTCCGCCTGGACGTCGTACCCGGCCTCCCCCTCCCGCTTGTCGGCGCTCACAAGGAACACGCCTCGCTCGCCCTTGTCGCCGAAGTCCAAGGGCTCGAGGCATCCTGGGTAGACCGCCGTCATTTCGCCTGCCGTGAACTTTCCCGGCGCGTGGATGTGGCCCAGCGCCGCGTAGTCAATCCCCGATCCTTCCAGGTCCTCAAGATGGATGGGCAGGTACTGGGACCCGTTGTCCGAAACGGCGGCATTCCAGACCACATCACCGTGGACGACTAATACGCTGAAAAACCCCTCACGGGCTTTGCGGAACCCCTTCAGGAGTCTCCTGTGTTCCAGATACGTCCGCCAGCCAAGTCCGTAGACGACGGTATTCAGGTCCTCCAATACGACTTCTCCTATCGCGTCGCTTTCAAATACGGTCACGTTTTCCGGCCAGTCTACGGTCTTGTACAGGGAGTCCCTGACCAGCGGGTCGTGGTTTCCGGGGCTTATGAACACCCTCGTCTCACCAATGGACCTGAAGACCTCCCTGGCCTCTTTCGCCCAGGTGGCCCTCGCGTGAGAGTGTTCGAAGAGGTCGCCCGAGAGAAGGAGCAAGTCGGCCTTTGCCCGCTTGCAGAGGTCTGCTATGCGGGAAAGGCCCGCCTCGATCTCCCTTCGCCTAATAGATGCTTTCTCTCTATCCAGTTCTCTGGAAGCCGGGCGGCCGGCGTGGATGTCGGCAGCGTGAACTATCTTCAGCATGGATATGTGCCTCCAAAAAGCATGGGTCGGAGTGAACGGGTGACATCAGAGGAAACATTTCTACTCCGAGAGATCCTTTCCCTCTAGGGCGCCACAGGTCGATCAGGCAGTCTAGCGGGATAAATCTTGTGACTGCTCCTCTTCTATTGTGCGTGTTCGGCCTAAAGAACTCCTATGTACAGGACGGCCGGCCCGTGCTTGAGCTCACCGGCATCGGAGGGAAGGTCGAGCCGGGAGAATCCTTCGCGTAGTGCGCCGTGCGGGAGCGCATCGAAGAGACCGGGACGCGCCCTCAGATCGTTCCCTCGCCAATGACCGTGGATGACCTGCTCAAAAGTGGTGTACGAATGGTAAGTGCCTGGGGCGAGGAAGTACCCCGAGAAGGAAGGGTGACGTTTATCGACTCTCCGGGAGTATATGCCCGGCATACCGACGACGCCCTTGTCGAGTATGTGGAAGGGAGGCTTCCTCCATGGCAAGCGGCGACCTCCGGCCTAGGTCCTCCCATTTTCCGCACTTGGAACCCCACCGGGCGACCACCCTGTCATCCACGATGATCTCTTGTATCTCACAGGAGTTCGCGCAGTCTGAACACTCGAATCCCCTGCTTTGGGCACTAGACAGTGCGATGCGCGAGACTCCCCGGAACGCCGTCTGCCTCGAAGGCTCTTCGAGGGCGCGCTCTCTCGCAAGTAGGGCCGCTCCCCAAGCCCCCATCACCTTGAAGTGCGGAGGTACTGTGATGGGAAGCCCCAGTTTCTCTTCCAGGGCCTTGCGGATGCCGGCGTTGGCCGCGACTCCGCCCTGAAAAACAACCTTCGGCCTTATCTTCTGGCCCCTGGCGACGTTTGTTATGTAGTTGGCGGCCAAGGCGGCGCACAAACCTGCAATAAGGTCTTCTTTACGGTAGCCCATCTGCTGCTTGTGGATTAGGTCCGATTCGGCGAAAACGCCGCAGCGTCCCGCGATTCTGGCAGGCGTCCTGGAGCGCAGAGCCCAGTCGCCGAACTCCTCGATGGGAATACCCAGTCTCGCGGCCTGGTGGTCAAGGAACGACCCCGTTCCGGCCGCGCATACGGTGTTCATGTTGAAACCGACAGGATACCCGTCCCTGAAGAAGACGATCTTGGAATCCTGGCCGCCTATATCGATGAGAGTCCCTATGTCGGGAAACAGGAAAGAAGCGGCTTTTGCGTGGCTCGATATCTCGTTTTTCACCACATCGGCCCCTATGATGACCTTGGCCAAGAGGCGCCCCGAACCCGTGGTGCCGACAAACCTGATGCCGTCGGTCCATCCGCCTTCGGCAAGGCGCCTAAACCCCTCCTGCATGGCCCAGATGGGGCCGCCTTCATTACGGATGTAATCCTCATATACAATGTGGCCGCAACGGTCCGTGAGCACAATCTTGGTGGTTACGCTGCCTACATCTACGCCGAGAAACCTGGTCTCGCGGCTCAGGTTCGCCGGACGGAGCTTTTCACTCAGCCGGGCTCTTTCACTCCCCGCCGCATGCTCCTTAGGCAAGACCTCCCGCAAGGGGATTGGCTTCTTTCTTTCCTCACGCTTCATTGGCCGAACTCCTTTTTCTCCTTCCTTCGAGCAAATCGCAAAAGGCCTCAAACCTGGTCTCCAAGCCTGCCACTCCGGTCTGCTCTGAGATCATGAGAGACAGGACCGGTATGTCTAGGTCACTGGACACCTTGACCAGTATGTTCTGGGCTATTATTTCCGGCATGCAGGTGAAAGGAAACAGGTGGATGACCCCGTCCATCCCCAACGTCTTCGCGAGCACGGTCTCTCCGACGGATTCCTGGCCGTGCCCGCCCACGTGTACAGGCAAATACGGCTCGGCGCACTTAACCACCCGGTTGTACTGCCTGACCGCGCGAGGCAGCTTGAAGAGGTGGTAATCCACCCACGATGTAACGTCGAGGGTCCTGTAGACCCTGACACGCTGCTCAAGAGACCCGAGGATCCTCTCCGCGTCTTTGTTCACGAAGGGCTCATTCACAACGTAGACCTCTCCGACTATGGCCACCCGGAGCGGGTCCACCTGAAGCCTCGGTATCCGCCGCATGTCGCGGCAGTAATCGCCGAACACCGCTTTGACTTCTTTGGGGCTCCGGGCCTCGTCCAGTTCCCTGAGGAACCGTGCGAACCGCCTATCGCCTGCACCCCGCTCTGCTTCGTAAGCCCTAATATCCCGGAGCACATCGACCGCCCTGTCCGAAGCGGCGATCTTGGTGAGGGCCATCCTGAATCCCCTGAGCCCTTTGGTGAAATGGGCCCCTCCGGACAGAGCCCTGTAGGACTCGACAAACAGTCCCCACTTCTGAGAAAGGGGGAACGGGGAATCGACCGAGAGCACCCTGACCGGATATCCGCTCTTCCTGAGGATCTCTTCCATGACCTGCGCGTACCAGCCCAAGCGGCACTTACCTTTACCTTGGATCATCACTATCTTCCGCACGCCGTCTTCGGCATGCTTCCTCATCTGTCCGATGAGGGTAACCATCGGATAGCAGATGAACTCGGGAGCGATCTCTTTGCCCAGCCGCACTATGTCCTCGGTAAGTGGCGGTGGCATTACCGCCTCGGCTCCCATTTCCGCAAACAGGCTTCTCAGGGCGTACCGTAGATTGCCCATGTCTACGAGGCCGATAGGGCCTGTATCGACCTCGCGGGATATCGCGGGGACACTCGGGCGGCCGGCGGCAGGAGCGCCATCTCCGGGCCCGCCTAGCTCCCCACCAGTTAAGGCCGGCCCGTGTCCTCCAGGCGCCGGGACTCGGGTGGAATCCATGAACGCTTCAATCCTGGTAAGAAGCCCGGCCTCTCCCGAATGCTCGTCGACGGCCAGGTTCAGGAGCGGGATACCCCGGTCGCCGGCTTCTTTGGCAACGTAGTTCTCTATGATCGAAGCGGGGCCGCACGAAAACGCGGACACGAAGATGAGGCGGTTGACTTTTCCGGACCTAACGAGGTGCAAGGCGGCTCCGAGGATGCGCGCCTCGATCGTCCATAGTCTCTCGGCCTCGTATATCCCTCTGAGAGCCGCCTCCGCGTCCTCTTTCGACACGTTTTCCGCCGTAACGACCGAGCCGTAATCGCTTACGCGCTCCACCAGTCGCCTCCCAAACACGTCCTGGAGGATGTAGGAGTGACCCATGACGGCCGTATCCCAGATAAAACGACCCGAGAGAACGGACAAATGCTCATGTTCTCTCCAAGCCCGGATGGCTTCCTGAAGCGCGCGCTTGGCTCTTACTTCTGATGAAACGCCCAGCCGGCGACCTGCCGAGATCCATGTCCGGGGCCAACCTTTTGGATCGTCGCGCATATCTATCACGGGGCTTATGAACTCGTCGTCGGAGAGCCCAAAAGCCGCTTTCAGCATTGCGGGGAGGCCCATCATCTTCGGACAGCAGTAGGACGTGCCCGAAAGAGAGACGACGGCCGGTATAAAGATCTTCCGGCATCCCTTGCGGAGCAGCCTGTCGACATGGACAAACGCTGCCTTTACCGCTACGCACGGCTCATCGGTAGGACAGAGATCCAGGCGCTCTAGGTCGCTCTCGGAAGTATGCGGCGACTCAGTCCACTGTACCCCGAGTTCCCCTAGGAAGGTGCGGTATAAGGGATGGAGATAGAAGAAGCCGAGGCTCCTGGGAACACCCACCGACATCAAGCTCAAGACCCGCCTTTACACTGTGATGGTGGTAATGTTCCCAAAAAGTGGCGGTAGTAAACGTAACGTGGGGGGCGGACTACTCTGTCCTCGTCACACTGACCTTTCCCGCGCCGCAGCTCACGACAAGGTCAATCTTCGTTGAGGCTCTCTCGTAGTCCGGCGTTACCCAGGAGTTGCCTGAGCGGGTCATGCCTTGGGCGCCCAGGTCGTGGGTGATGGTAAGGGGACTCGATATAGACACTCGTAGGCCTGCTGCTCGGGGCACCGTGACATCTACCGTGGCCGCCCCTCCGGATACCGTAACCTTTGTATCCTTTCCGCTCAGGCCAAACGCGATATCGAGGTCGACAACACCTGCCGATATATCAAGGTCGCCGAGGTCAACCGATCTGCAATCCATGGTGACATTAGCGACTCCGCCTGTCACTTTCACGGAGGTCGCTATCGAAGGGTTCAGGGCGAGGTCCCACACCTGTTTGCCGGCTTCGGCCCCATTTCGGTCCGGAGCTTTGATGGAGACTCGCGTTTCGCCGTCCACTTCCTCCCACGACCTTGACGGCTCATACCGGTCCCACGATAGGTTCCCCTTCATGAGGATCGGCGACCCAAGATTATTGAGGCCAGAGTCGCCTCTGGCCTCGAGCTCCAGCGAAGGAGCCCCCAGCTCCATTTTCAGTCTCGATATCGTTGGGCCAAGGGGCACGGTATACTCTTCGGTGTGCTCCATGGGTTTCCAAGGCAAGCGGAACTCCCATCTCAGGCCGTTGGACCTCCGCCACGGCCCGTGCCAACCGCCACCAGGGAACATGGCCCCGAGGATCAGGATGACCACGATCGCTACCGCGAACCACGGGACCTTCCATTTGGAGAACACCAGTTGCAGACCGAGACCTATGACCAGGATAGGCCAGAACGAAACGGCCGAATCCCATACACTCCAGGGCAGGTAACCTGAGGTGTTCATGAGGAGGATGGCTCCCACGACCACCAAGACGAGCCCATTCAGAAGCCTGCTCGCCACCCTGTTCTACCTCCCCCGCACCGCGCTCAAAATGATAGCTATGCCGGCGAGGATTATGAGCACGGGCCAACCCTGACTAATCAGAGTGAACGGAAGTCTCCAGACGAAGTTGGGGACGAGTTTCCTGAACAGGATCACCGCGCCGATAGCTATCAGCACGAAACCAAAGAACTGGCGGCTCTTATCACCCGAATCATGCTGAGTAGTAACATTCGGTGAGGTCCCTTCGGAGCTGCCGCTTCCGGCTTGAGCAGGCCCAACCTCGCTCTTCGGCACCTCTGCCCCCGCGGCGCCGGCTCCCGGGGGCTCGATACCACGGCTTCTCAGTATCTCGTCGGCGGTCATCCCGCCTTCTGAAGCCGGACGGCTACTCCCTACCGTATCATCGCTGCCCGGTCTCAGAGGAGAGGGCACGGATGTCATCCCCGCGGGCTCCTCTGGGATGATTATCCAGGCGAGGATGTAGGCTATGATGACGTTCGGGACAGTAACGAGCAATAGGGCGAAGAGGAGCCGCATGATCGTCACATCCATGCCGAAATACTCGGCCAATCCTGCTGCCACTCCGCCCAGGACTTTGGTGTGCCTGGACCGGTACACTTTCTTCATCGCACACCCTCTCCTCCGTCCTTGGAAGATCTACGTTGGTTCAAAAAGACTACCGTTGTTATCCCGCCAAGTACAAGTACGCTGATGATTTGCGAAGGTAATGCGGATCGGAGGATTCCGAGTGATGCTATTCCGTCGGTCCGCACCGCAGAGATCACTGAGACCAAATTGTCCCACCAAGCCCCGGAAGCGACATATCTCCAGAAAGCACCCAAGTCTTGCAGAGATGATAGGAGGTTTGGGCCTTTGCCGAAGAGTACCGGTATGGCAGAACCGTACTTGTACTCAAGTATGGAGCCCAGGGCCATGACAAGGGATGCGACGGCCCATCTTATCTTGTATCCCCGGGAAATCTCGAAAGCCTTCTTCCCCGAAGTCTCCTCTCTATCGCGAAGCACCGGGTCAGGCTCAAAGTCCCACGACCTAACCATCCTTAAGAGGTCCTCTTCAAAGCCCACGGGAGGCTCCTCAGACGGATACTGCCCGAGCACGGCGTCGAACTTGCGCAGTCCGTCGACTTTCGCCCTGCACTTAGGGCAGGTTCTCACGTGAAGTCGAATCAGAAGCTTCTCAAGCGGAGCGAGATCTCCGTAATGGTAGTCTTCCAGCCTCATATCATCAGGACATCTGAGTACCGGCATGAGCGCTCACCTCCCGGCAAGGCTCACCGGTGCCTGTACTCTGACCTACACTGTCCATACAAGTCCACCCGCCTCAAGGATTTTCTTGAGCATCTGTCTTCCTCTATAAAGTCTGTTCTTGATAACGGTCTCCTTCAAGTCCGTGACATCGGATATCTCTCTAATTGACAAGCCCTCCAGGTGGAAAAGAATAATGAGTTCGCGGTATCCTTCGGCCAACTGGTCAATAGCATCCCTCAGTACGCGCGCGGTCTCTTGCCTCTCAAACTCGCCGTCGGGTCCCAGTATGGCGCTGGGGAGCCTCGACGCCCCGGTATTCCCGTCGTCGATCGATTCCTCGGCCGGTGTCCTTCCGATCTTCCTCCCCCTGTCAGCGCAGATGTTCCACGTGATCCTATAGATCCAAGGCAGAAACGGCTTATCCGGCTGAAAAGAAGCAATCGCCCGGAAAGCTCTCAGGAGGACTTCTTGGGTTACGTCCATAGCATCCTCGCGATTGCCGGTCATCCGGTAAGCCAGGCTGTAGATATTCCTATAGTATCTCTGTACCAGGGTGGCGAACGCGTCTTTGTCGCCTCGCTGGGCGCTCTCTATGAGCTTTCTGTCTTCCACCTGGAAGAAATCCCCCTGATAAACCGACCCGGCCTTCACCCATGAATACGGACAGAAGGCGAAGTAGGTCTCACGGATACTTCGGAAGAAATCCAGCCCCATTCTACCAGTGGCCCCAAGGGGCAGCCATTGAAAGATATGTTAACGAGGAGGCGCAGCAAGAAGACGGTCGCCCCGGAAAAAGAAGAGTGGGGCGCGTCCCGCGCCCCCGGACTTGGAAGCCTCATTACACTCAAGGCGCAAGGGGCTGCCGTACGAAGTCGGCGTGGAGCACAATGTTCTCCGGAAGGATGGTACTCGCAGTGAGAGGGACGTTAGCCGGCTGCATCCTGGAGCCTGACCAATACCTCAGCCACTCGGGGTTGTCGCTAAAGATCTGCACTTCGTAAGAGGTCGTGTTCGATATGTCAAACGCCTGCGCGAAGGTTTCGTCGGGATCGACGGTAACCGTTACGGGAGACCCCGGCACGTTCTGCTTCGTCCCGGTAAGAGACACGTTCAGGACCGCAATGCTCACCTGTACCGGCTCGCTGAAGTAGTTCAGGACCTGGACGATCGCCGAGGAGGCCTGATTGGCTCTGAACATGGGACCCGAAGTCACGGCCTCAGGATCGGAGGGCCCGTTCCCGTTCCCATTGCAGCACTCCTCGAGGATCTGCCTTACCTCGGCCTTGATCTCCTGAAGACCGTATTCGGGGTTATCCAGCTTGCACTCGATATCTCTTACCTCACGCTTGATCTCGGCCAGACCGGCGCAAGGGTCGTTCAGGGCGGCCTGGATTTCGCATACGTCTGCCTTGATTCGCGCAAGCAGGCACAAGATGTCTTTCAGGTCCAGTTCTCTGAGAATACACTCGATCTCCCGGATCTCTTTCTTTATCTCGCGGAGGCCAAACTCCGGATCTTGAACGGCGTCTTCGATATCACTCAAAGTCTCCTTGATCCTGTCCAGGAGACAGTTTAGGTCTTCCACATTTAGGCCCTTTAGGAGGCACTCGATGTCCTTGACTTCCTTCTTGATCTCCTCCAGGCCGTGCTCCTCGTCTTCGACCTGGTCTTCGATATCGTCTACCGCCTCTTTGATATCCCTAAGCAGGCAGCGAATATCATCCAGGTCCAGTCCCTTGAGGCGGTCCTCGATCTCCCTTATCTCTTCCTTGATCTCGGCAAGACCGTGGTCTTCGCTGTCAACCTCGTCTTCGATGTCCGCCACGATTTCCTTGATGTCTCCGAGCGCGCACCGGATCTCATCCAAATCCAGCCTCTTGAGCTCACGCTCGATGTCCTTCACCTCGGCCTTGATCTCACCGAGACCAAACTCCGGGCTGTCCAGCTTATCCTCGATGTCGGCGAATTGGTCGATAAGCTCTTCGAGCAGGTCTTTAACGTCCTCAAGTGCGTTGTCTTTGGGCCGGCCGTCGAGCGCGTCCTTGAGAATGTCTTTTATGTCCTCGACTGTTTCTTCTATCAACTTGACTTCAACCTTGATCTCTTCCAGACCAAAGCACGGGTCGTCCAGTTTGGCCTCAATATGGTCTACCCCATCCTGGATGGCTTCCAACACGCAGGCAAGTTCCTTCGGGTCTATGTCACCCAGAATATCCTCAAGATTCGCCACACCTTCGGCAATCTGCTTGAGTCCAAAACACGGATCGGTCACAGCTCCCTCAACTACCGCCACCTCGGACTTGATCTCGCCGAGGCCGAAGTGCGGATTGTCGAGTTTGGCTTCGATTCGCCGGAGCTGTTGCTGCAGGACCTTGACGAGACACGCGCTAATGCAGTTGCTCACCCCACTGTCACCTCTCTCTTGAGTACCTCGGTGACATAATATGCAGGCAGCCAGAGACGTGACTGCCTGGGGGTATTCGCCTGTCTTGGGAGCCATCAAAGGCTCCGGATGATCTCTTTGACCGATGAGGTTACCGCTTCACTTGACGCGGCAAGAGGTTCCTTGGAGCCGAGCTGGGCGTAAGCCGGAGTCCCGCCGCCGCGGCCACCCCACCTGGACGCGATCCTGGAGACAAGTTCTCTCGCGTCGGGAGACCCGGAAGGCGATATAACGACCACCGAAAACCTGGGGGACAAAGAATAGCAGACGGTGAGTTTCCCTGCAGACTCGCTGAGCCTTTTCGCGGCATACTTGAGCCGGTCGCCGTCGAGGGACTCAAAGGCCTCTACCACGGCGGGCTCACCTAACTGGGAGAGTGCCTGAACACGTCTCTCTATCTGGAAGTCGAGTACGGTC
>DUSU01000079.1 GCA_012842425.1 Candidatus Fermentithermobacillaceae bacterium
ACGTCGATCCTTTTGGCAACAGCCTCGTTGACGATCACAAGCGGCAAATCAACGAATTGAAGGAGCAAGAGCTTGCTGTCCGTAGGCGTTATGAGCATTACTGGCCGGAGATGGAAAACCTTACAAAGCTGGAGCAAAATATTGCTGTTGTGAAAGAAGCAATTGAAGAGGAACCGTTTGATGTCCGCTACCAGCCGGATGACAACACTGTTACGGAGAATATTGCTTTTGTGAAGGTTCACGATGAAAAACATTTAACGGTCGGATTCCCACAGAGAGTAGTAACTTGGGAGGAACTGCTTGACAGGTTACAGGTGAAGCTGTGGGTGTATCCAGACCGTTTAGAGGTTCGGGGAATTGTCCCGGTTGAAGATATAGCGAATCCTAAATTCTTTTGAGTTTTTGGAGGCACTCAAGCTTGAGGAACACTCGGGCGCCGGTAGCGTCGGAGAGGAAGTCTGAAGAGACTACCGGAGTCCTCGTTATCGTGCGGAATATCCTATCTCTCGCCTGCATTACCTGGTTGAGTGATATCATGGGCGCCCATCCAGCCTCCCGGATCGCAGCCTATGTACATCTTCCTTATCGAAATGAAGTCGCGTCAAGATAAACGAGCCGAAACAACTTGACGGCTTTTCCGGAGCTGGAATATGATCTCCCGGAGGACAAGCAGTCCGGAGCAATTCCTTTAACTCGAGCCCGGTGAGGCGAGAAGGAGGCGCTGTATGGCCCGGTCAAGTTGGCGCAAGGTCATCTGCCGGCATACCCTTAGGGTAACCGGTCCGGTAATCCGGAGGGTTTCCATAGTATCCATGAAAAGAACTCCGTAGGCGCTCTGCCACGCGGAGTTTTTTTGTTGGCCGTGAAGCAAGAATACAGGGGAGGTTTTCATCAATGGAACTCATCGAGAAAGCACAAATCATGGACAAGGAAGCGATGAGAAGAGCCCTCATCCGAGTCGCCCACGAGATCGTCGAGAAAAACAAGGGCTTGGAAGACGTGGTACTGGTCGGGATCCACAGGCGTGGCTATCCGCTCGCGCAGAGGCTGGCTCAGATCCTCAAGGAATCCGAGAATGTGGACGTCCCGGTGGGAGAGCTGGACATCACCCTCTACAGGGACGACCTCACATTGCGCTCCACGCAGCCCCAAGTAGGGCCCACGAGGATGCCCGTTGACGTCGCCAACAAGAGAGTGATTTTGGTCGACGACGTGCTCTACACCGGCCGCACCATCCGGGCCGCTCTGGACGCCATCATCGACATGGGCAGGCCTACGAACATCCAGGTGGCCGTCATGGTCGACAGGGGCCACAGGGAACTCCCCATACGGGCAGACTACGTCGGAAAGAACGTCCCGACTTCCAGCAAAGAGGTCATCCACGTCAAGGTCGCCGAGATAGACGGCCATGACGAGGTGGTCATAGCGGAGAAGAAAGACGAGTAGAAACTGCCCATAACTCAAGGAGGGTTAACGTGACACTGAGAGGTCAAGACCTTCTATCGCTCCAAGAAATGAGCACGGCAGACATGGAGACGATCCTGTCCACCGCGCGCTCGCTCAAGGAGATCCTGTCGCGCCCTATTAAGAAAGTCCCTACGCTGCGCGGCAAAGTAGTGTGTACTCTGTTTTACGAACCATCCACGAGGACGAGGACATCGTTTGAGCTCGCTGCCAAGTACATGTCGGCCGATACAGTATCCATAGCGGCATCGACATCGGCAGCGCAAAAGGGCGAGACACTCTCCGACACGGCGCGGAACCTCGAAGTCATGGGCGTTGACGTGGCCATAATGAGGCACAGCGTATCAGGTTCATGCCACTTCCTGGCCAAAGTGCTGGATATCCCCGTCATAAACGCGGGCGACGGGATGCATGAACATCCTACCCAAGGGCTTCTCGACATCTTCACCATCCTCGAGCACAAGCCGAGAATAAGAGGGCTCAAGGTGGCCATACTGGGCGACATCCTCCACTCGAGGGTCGCCCGCTCCTTGATCTTCGGCCTCACCAAGATGGGAGCCGAAGTGGCGGTGGCCGGCCCCGGCACCCTCTTGCCTCCGTACATCGAGGACCTAGGCGTTAGAGCCTGTAGAAGGGTAGAGGAAGCCATCGAAGGCGCCGACGTGGTCTACTCCTTGCGAATCCAGCTTGAGAGGCAGAACAAGGGTCTATTCCCCTCGAAGAGAGAGTACCGTGATTTCTACGGCCTGAACCGCCAGAGGCTCAGCCTTGCCCAAGAGGACGCGATCATAATGCATCCGGGGCCGATGAACCGCGGCGTCGAGATCACAACCGACGTTGCCGATTCGCCGAGGGCGATTATTCTCGACCAAGTCACATCGGGGGTAGCGGTCCGGATGGCAGTCCTCTATCTCATCCTGGGAGGGCGAGAATAATGGCAAGAAACCTGCTCATAAGAGGCGGAAGAGTCGTAGATCCGGCCTCGGGGTTTGATGGAGTAGCCGACATCTTGGTATCAGAAGGCAAGATCGCGCGGGTGGGCCAGGACATCACCCCGGGAGAGGCCGAGATACTGGATGCCTCCGGCATGGTCGTTATGCCCGGGCTCATCGACATGCACGTTCACCTAAGAGAACCGGGGTTCGAGGAGAAAGAAGATATAGCAAGCGGCTCGGCCGCGGCCGCGGTAGGCGGGTTTACTGCGGTAGCCTGCATGCCCAACACCCAGCCGGCACTGGACAGCGACGCGGTTATCGCCGAAGTGGTGAAGAGGGCCGCCGAAACGGGCCTGTGCCGGGTGTATCCCATCGGCGCGGTCACCAAGGGGCGTAAGGGTCAAGAGCTCGCGGAGATGGGGGAGATGAAGGCGGCCGGAGCCGTCGCGTTTTCCGACGACGGGTCGCCGGTCTCCACTTCAGAGGTCCTGCGCCTGGCCCTTGAGTACCTGAAAGCATTCGACTGCGTGCTGATAGACCATCCCGAAGACCTGTCCCTCTCCGAGGGAGGCCAGATAAACAGGGGCTTCGTCTCGACAGTGGCGGGGTTCAGGGGGATCCCCCGTGAAGCAGAAGAGATCATCGTCGCAAGGGATCTGCTCATTGCGGGCCTAACGGGCGGGAGGCTCCACCTAACCCACATCTCAACGAAGGGTTCCGTCGAGCTCATAAGGCGCGCCAAGGAAAAGGGCTTGCCGGTAACTTGTGATTGCACGCCGCACCACCTGCTCCTTACCGACAGGCTGGTCCTCGAGTCGGGATACGACACCAACACGAAGGTGAACCCGCCTCTTAGGACCGACGAGGACCTTGAGGCCCTCAGGCAAGGCCTGGCAGACGGGACAATCGACGCAATTGCGACCGACCACGCCCCTCACCACGTGGACGACAAATGGGTGGAATACGACTACGCGGCAAACGGAATCACCGGGCTCGAAACCGCGGTCGGTCTCATAGTCGACAGACTGGTAAGGCCCGGCATCATCTCGTGGACAAGGATGGCCGAGACAATGAGCCTGAACCCGGCCAGGATCCTTGGAGTCCCGGGAGGCACTCTGGCAGAGGGAGCAGTCGCTGACATCACCGTCATCGACCCTGAGTACGAGTGGTCGGTTAACCCCAGGGAGTTTAGGTCCAAAGGCAAGAACACTCCTTTTGAGGGATGGAGGCTGGACGGCGGTCCCTACGCCACGATCCTAGGAGGAAGAATTGTGGCCAAAAAGAGGTGTCTGGTCTCTTGAGAAGCCCGCACGGAAACGCGCCGAGAGGATATAGCGAAGCCGGTCTCATGGAAAACAGCTTCGCCGGGGGCGGACCGGTTGAAACCCAGGCTAGAATAGTCTCCATGAACATAGAGCAGGGTGGGGTCCATACCACCCTGCTCTATGCACCGGAAATAGCCCTCAGGGCAGTGCCCATGCAGTTTGTGCAGGTAAAGGTAGCTCCTTTAAACGACCCATTTCTCAGGCGGCCGTTCGGGCTATCGCGCATCTCTCCCGAGGAAGGCATCATCGGCATCACCTGGGCCACGGTGGGAAGAGGCACGTCGCTCATGGGCTTATGGAGAGAGGGCGACACCGTCTCTGTGCTGGGTCCGCTGGGAAACGGCCTCCGAACCGATAGAGTCCTAAGGACAAACCCCGGTCCTCATGGCCGGCGCCCCGTCTGGCTGGTGGCAGGGGGCACCGGCCTTGCGCCCCTGTATCCTCTTGCCCTGTCGCTGGGGCCCCACTGCAGGGACATAACCGTCCTTTACGGGGCGAGGACTGCGGAAGCCCTGATGGATACGTCTCTCTTTGAGACCGTGGGATGCAAAGTCACCGTAGCTACCGAAGACGGAAGCGCGGGGGTCAAAGGACGGGTGACCGGACCTCTCGGGCACCTCCTGGCCTCGTTCAACGGTCCGTTGAGCTCCAATCCTCCGCTTGCCGTCGCGTGCGGCCCGACACCAATGCTCCGGGCAGTCAAAGCAATGCTCCGGGACACGCCAGTTGAACTCTACGTTTCGCTGGAGGAACGGATGGCCTGCGGCACCGGCCTCTGCAAGGGCTGCGCCGTGAAAGCGGCGCCTCCCCGCTCGGGATACTTCCATGTCTGCAGCGACGGACCGGTCTTTCCTGCCGGGGAAGTACTGCTTGGAGGGGAGGGCCAGGGCGCATGATCGACCTCTCTACGGAACTGGCCGGCATCCGGCTTCGGAACCCTCTGGTAGCTGCGTCGGGCGTCTTCGGCTACGGAGAAGAGTACGCCCGTCTCGGAGATATCCGGTGGTTCGGAGCCGTATCGGTGAAGGGCACCACTCTTAAGCCGCGCGAAGGCAATCCTCCTCCGCGCGTTTGTGAAACTCCTTCTGGGATGCTTAATTCCATAGGTCTGGAGAACCCGGGCGCCGAGGTAGCGGCCCGTGAGAAGATACCCTGGCTCCGGCAGTTTGGTGTTCCCATCATAGTTAACGTTTCCGGGAACACCTACGAGGAGTTCTCGGAACTGGGGACCATATTCTCGGATGTCGAGGGGATAAGCGCTCTCGAAGTGAACGTGTCATGCCCCAACGTGTCGTCCGGAGGAATGGCTTTCGGTATGGACGCCCGCTCCTGCTACCGCGCCGCCTTGTCGGTAAGGAAGACCTGGAAGGGGCCCCTCATAGTGAAACTCACGCCAAATTCCCCGGACATAGTCGCAATAGCCAGGGCTGCGGTCGAGGGAGGGGCCGATATCCTGTCACTTGTAAACACCTTGATCGGTATGGCTATCGACATCAAAACGAGGCGGCCGGTCTTGGGCAACGTGACGGGCGGCCTTTCGGGCCCGGCCATAAAGCCGGTGGCAATCCGCTGCGTATATCAGGTAGCCCAGGCGGTGCAGGTACCTATCATCGGCATGGGAGGGGTATCGTCTTACCGGGATGTCCTAGAGTTCCTCATGGCCGGGGCGACGGCGGTGGGGATCGGCGCGGGGCTCCTGGTCGACCCGCTGCTACCAAAGAAAATCCTGGCAGACCTCGAGGATTACTGCCAAGAGGAAGGCATCGTCAACCTATCCACCCTCACGGGTTGCGCGTGGAAGGGGTAGAGTCTAGGGAGACCAGGACGGTCTTCTGGCCGGTATAGGTGACAAAGCCGGGCGCTCCTCCGCGGGGTTTCCTCACGCGGGATGCAGGGACCCAGTCCACCTCGACTTTTGAGCCCGTGCGGGCTTCCGACCTCTCGGCGGCGATCCTAGCGCCCATGAGAATGTCTTCATCGGTGAAAGCATCGCCGGGGCGAAGGAGCACATGAGCGCCCCGTGCGTTCTTGACATGGAGCCAGATATCCCCGGGTTTCCGGAGTTTCGTGATCAGGTAGTCGTTTTGCCGGGCATTGCCCCCAACGAGGTAGACCGTTCCGTTCCTTCCCTCAATGGTCTCAATGTTTGGTTCCCCCGCGGGCCTTTGCGCAGTACTGCGAGAAGGTCTCTTAGGGCTCTCCGCGGGACGGACTTCGAGAGCAGACGGCCGCCTGAACGAAATACCGTTCTTCCTGGCCAGGCTCTCGATAGCCGAAGCCGCCCTCGCGAGATCCTCCAAGCCGGCTGCCTTCTCGAGGGCCGAAGCGACTTCCGATAGCCTCTGGAGGTCGGCTTGGGTCTTCTCCAGGGCTTCCTCGACGACTTCTTGTGCTCTCTTGAGCCTCGCGTATTTCGCCCAGTAGTTCCTCGCGTTGTCTCTCGCAGAGTATTTCGGGTCCAGCGGCACGGCGACCTGAGCAGGCGGGTCCCGGTAGTAGTCCATGCACAAGGCTTCGGTATGCCCGGGCGGAGTCCTCACCCCGCTCGAATCGATGAGGGAAGCCCATACTTTGTACTTCATGTAGTCCTGCGCTTGGGCCAGGTCCTCAAGCTGGGCCCTGTGCCTTGACTCGAGCTTTTTCTCCACCTTCTTATATAGGCTTTCGACGTACGACCGGGCCGAAGCTTCGGCTGCCACCGAGTTCTCGTGTCTCCTCTGGCCCCGGCAGCCCTCAAGGACCGAACCAAAGGTCTCTTTGACCCGGTACTGGTGGAGGGGAATGACATGAAAAACGGGCTGACCTTTCACCCCGTCATAGATGGCGGGGTGATATTCCGACTTTCTAAGCTGCGCCGAGACTTCCAGAAGGGAACGGGCGAGATTGGAGACCGCGTCGGCAGACAGGGAAGACTCAGGCCGGACTCCGGCGTCCATCAACGTGCTTATGGCGAGGTCTTTGCCCATACCCTCCACGGCGAGGCGCAGGAGGTCCAACGGGCTCAGTGTCCTGCCGTCACGCGCGCGGGACCAGACGGACTCAAGTTCCCGAGCAATCTCGTCCTCGTACTCCACCTTAGTTAGGTCCAGTCTTTCACCGGGAGGCGGAATGTAGGGCCTCCCGTGGAGGAAGCGCTCTCCTGACGGCGGGACAGCCGCCGCTTCCAGCACACCTTCCTTGTATAGCCCTATGTTCTGGCCACGACCGGCCATATCCATGACGATGACGTACGGCACAGTGTTCCCTAGGTCATCATGGCCCAGGAACTCAAGGAAGAGGATCCTGTCCAGGCGGTGCTGGTTTACTGCGACGAGCGCTCCGCCCTCAAGACGCTTGCGGAGGCCGAGGCAGAACCCGGAAGGAACAGGGGGGTTTTCTCTTCGTTCGTCGGAAAACCCGAAGAAAGGGCGGTTTCCCTCCAGCGACAAGATAAGCCGGTCCCGGACGGAAGAACTCCATACGGAGAATACCAGTTCCTTGGGCCTGGGCTGGTGGATCTTCTGTACCTTTAGCGGCAGGTATCCGCTGAGTTCAGAACGTATAGCATACAGAGTGATGCCGTCCATCTGGCGCCCCCTTCGCGAGAAGTATAACATCCGGGCCGCCTAAAGCATCAGACTAAAGAGGATCCGGGGGGTAACGCGAGTTCCATGAAAGCAATCTTTCCCGGACATGAAGATACGTTCCGCCGGAGAGGGTTTTCCGTAAGGCCCTACGCGAAGTACCTCAGGCTGGTCAAGGACCACTGTGAGGTACACATCCTAGAAAGCCCTTCCGGGTATCTCCTCGAGATCCCGGTAGTCAGGGCATATCCCGGCGAGGCTTTCCCCGAAAGAGTTACCAAGTACCTGGAGGAGCGGAACGCTTCTCCTAAGGGACCGGGGACCTTCGTCGTCCGCGGAGACACGATATGGTGCGTCTGCGAAGTCGCGGGCGGAGAGGAAACCGGCGAGGCGGACTCCGTGGCCGAAACGGCCCATCGAGTTGCCGAAGCCGCCTCCTGCCTGGTCCAGCAAGTCGAACTGCTCGGTCCCAAGATACTCAACTTGAGATGAGATAGGGAAGAGGACATGCAGGCAAGAGAAAAGACGCAGGTATCCCTCGTGGCATGTGACCTGGACGGCACCCTTTTGGGTCCCGGGGAAACCGGGCTTGATACGGCCCTGGAAGTCGCGGGTCTCTGCAGGAAACACAACCTCCGGTTCACCATCGCGACCGGAAGAGTCTTCGGGGCAGTAGTGAAATACATTGAATATCTGGGTATCACCGAGCCCGTGATCACAAACGGCGGCGCGCTGGTCTCGGCGGTGGGCGAGGAACCGCTTTACGAGAAAAGCATCGACGCGAGCCTCGCTAGGACCGTGCTCCGGTACCTCCGCTCCCTCAATCTTCCTTTCTACTTCGTATCCGGCAAGGACATGCTCACTGAGTGGGAAGGCGCAGAGACGGCAGCGTATTCCGAGAACATCTCCTACGATATCCGGATAGTGCCGTCCCTTGAGGAACTGGGGATATCTCCAACCCAGATCGTTGTGAGGACTGAAGCCCATGAGGCCGTGGAGCTCCTGGAGGCCTTCCGGAGCCGCTGGACTACTGAGCTTTCGATAATCAGGAGCCTGCCGCACCTCATCGAGCTCCAGGCGCCCGGGGTGTCCAAGGCGAGGGCTCTTGAGTTTCTTGCACGTTCCTACGGGCTGGACGCAAGCAAGGTCCTGGCGGTCGGCGACGGCCTTAACGACATTGACATGCTGTCCTGGGCAGGGCAGAGCGCCTGCGTGGGGAACGCCTGCGACGAAGTGAAAGAAGTGGCTATGTACAAGGCTTCAGGCCTCTACGCCAAAGGAGTTCTGGAAGCTGTAAAGAATTCTCTGTGGGGGTTAGTTCCACAAAAGTGAGGTATCCGTCTGTGAACAAGAAGCAAATCAAGGCGCCGAGGGGTAGTGAGATCACCTGCAAAGGGTGGCAGCAAGAAGCCGCGCTCAGGATGCTCATGAACAACCTTGAGGTCGCCGAGAAACCAGACGATCTCATCGTCTACGGAGGAACAGGCAAGGCTGCCCGCAACTGGGAATGCTTCGACGCCATTGTAAACACTCTCAAGAACTTGGGCGATGAGGAGACCCTCCTGGTGCAGTCAGGCAAACCGGTCGCCGTCTTCCCGACCCACCGCTTGGCGCCCCGCGTCCTCATTTCCAACGCCATGCTGGTGCCGGCGTGGGCGACTTGGGAGAACTTCTGGGAGCTGGAAGGCAAGGGTCTCACCATGTACGGCCAGATGACGGCCGGCAGCTGGATTTACATAGGTACCCAGGGCATCCTGCAGGGGACCTACGAGACGTTGGCTTCCCTCGCGAATATGAAGTTCGACGGTTCCCTCAGAGGCAAATTGGTCTTGACGGCCGGGCTTGGCGGAATGGGAGGAGCCCAACCGCTGGCAGTCACCATGAACGACGGTGTGGGCATTTTCGTGGAAGTCGACCCGGACAGGATTGAAAGACGCCTTGAGACCGGCTACGTGGACTGCAAGGCCAACTCCTTGGAGGAAGCCGTGGCCATGGCCCGGTCTGCCCTAGCGGAAGGAAGGCCTCTCTCCATAGCGGTCCTCGGCAACGCAAGCGAAACCCATCCCGCTCTCCTTGAGATGGGCGTGATCCCGGACGTCGTGACGGACCAGACCTCGGCCCACGACCCGCTTGATGGGTACGTCCCCGGGGGAATGTCGTACCAAGAAGCCCTCGAGCTCCGCAAGAAGGATCCGAACACCTACGTGAAGCGTTCCATGGAGTCCATGAAGAGACACTGCCAGGCCATGGTGGAGATGCAGAAGAGAGGCGCCATCGTCTTCGACTACGGCAACAACCTCCGCGGCCAGGCAAAGGCCGCCGGATTTGATGAGGCGTTCTCCTATCCCGGATTCGTGCCGGCTTACATAAGGCCCTTGTTCTGCGAAGGAAGAGGCCCGTTCAGGTGGGCCGCTCTCTCGGGAGATCCTGAGGATATCTTGAGGACAGACCAGGTGGTGCTCGAGCTCTTCCCGGAGAACAAGTCGCTTGCCCGCTGGATAACCAAGGCGGAGAAGCACGTGAAGTGGCAAGGGCTCCCGTCCCGTGTCTGCTGGCTGGGGCTGGGCGAGCGCCGGAAGTTTGGGCTCAAGATCAACGAGATGGTGAGAGACGGCACCCTGAAGGCCCCGATCGTCATCGGCCGCGACCACCTGGACACGGGTTCAGTCGCATCTCCTTACCGGGAGACCGAAGGCATGAGAGACGGCTCCGACGCCATCGCCGACTGGCCCATCCTGAACGCGCTGCTCAACGCAGTCTCCGGCGCCAGCTGGGTCTCGGTGCACCACGGAGGAGGCGTAGGCATAGGGCTTTCCATCCATGCAGGCATGGTCGTGGTGGCAGACGGCACAAATGAAGCCGCCTGGCGCTTGGAACGGGTCCTCAATACCGACCCGGGTATCGGAGTCGCGCGGCACGCCGACGCCGGATACGAAACGGCCATAGAGACCGCCCGGAAACAGGGTCTTGTGCTCCCCATGCTCAAGTAGATATTTCACACCCACGGGCCGCCGGCGAATATGATGTTTTCGACTCCACGCTGAGGAGCGAAAACATGGAAGCCTTGGCGGCCTTTCCGTTTTGGGAAGAAGACAACCCGGATATATACGAAGATGCCGGCCCGGACTCCGGCAAGGAAAAGATCCCCGGATCGAGGCGGGGTTTGGACGAAGTCGTAGAGGCTGTTCTCTTCGGAGCGATCTCCGCCGTGGCGTTCGCCTTCGGCGAGTTCTTCGCAGACCCATCAAAGGGTACGATGAAAGATCTCATGAACGATATCGCCTGGGCCGTCTTTGGAGCGCTCTTTTCCGAACTGGTGACGGGCCTCACGAACAATATCCTCTTATCAGTGCTCATTGTAGGCTTCGTGACAGGATTTCTGGTGGTCATCCTCAACCCCTGAGCCTTCCCGCATAGGTCACCTATAGACGGCGCATTGAACGCGCGTGGATCACGCTGCTCTCGGGCGCCTTTCAGGCAGGATAACCAACTCTTTCCTAGAAAACATCTATTGGTCACACCCCGGGAGCCTAAAACACACTGTCCAGGGAAATCCTAGATCGAGCTGGCTCGGCTTTCCAAAGGGCAGATAGCGAGTGCGGTTAGCAAGAAGGAGTGTTTCAGCCCGGGTAGCCCAAGCCGGCCCATATCAAGGGAGGTCTTACCGCATGCTGAGGCGCAACTGGTTGTGGGTACTTGTAGGAGCAGCCCTGGCCGTCGGGATAGGGGCTACGTCCATCGCCGTTTTCTATACCGACATACTGTGGTTCAGGGAAGTTGGCTTCTTGAGCGTGTTCACAACCGTGCTTTCGGCCAGGGCAGTAATCGGACTTCTGGGCGGCATCTTTTTCTTCCTCATAACCTTCCTGAGCCTGCAGGCCGTGCTCTGGAAGAGACAGACCCTCACGCTGGTTGCGGGATTGGTGATGCCCGTCCCGGTAGCGATACCGCGTAACTTGCGCAGGTGGACTCTGCTGCCGTCGGCGGTGATCGGAGTCCTTGGCGGAATCGCTGCCTTTACCCAGTGGCACGTCGTCCTGGCTTACCTAAACCAGACGCCTTTCGGCTTGAGCGATCCCTTTTTCAGCAAGGATGTGGGGTTCTACATTTTCACCCTGCCCTTCGTGAGGCTGGTCCAACAGCACCTCTGGGTAGCCTTCCTGGCTGCTCTGGCCGTCTCCGCTCTTGCGTACTTCATCTTCGGCGACATTAGGTTCGGTCCCCGCAGGATAGCCGTGGAGCCAAGGGCCAGGACACACATTTCGATCCTTGCGGCTATCCTCTTCGCGCTCCGGGCTTGGGGTTACCAGATAAGCATCTGGGACCTCATGTATTCTCCGCGCGGAGTCGCCTACGGCGCCTCGTACGTCGACATCCATGCCCAGGTGCCCGCATATAGAGTGCTTATCTTCGCGGCCATCCTCGGCGCGCTTCTGTCGCTCTCAAGCCTTTTCTTGAGGAGCCTGCGCTTCATCGGCTACTCGGTGGTGGCGCTTGTCATCCTCTCGCTGGGCGTGGGATACGCCTATCCCACGTTCATGCAGAACTTCACAGTGTCGCCCAACGAACTGGCTTACGAGCTCCCGTTTATCGAGCACAACATCCGCTTCACCCGAAACGCCTTCGGGATCGACGATATAGACAGCGCTCCGTTTGCGGCGGCCAACAACATAACCCAGGCCGACCTTGTGCAGAACGCGAGTACCTTGCGGAACTTCAGGCTCTGGGATTACAGGGTCCTCAAAGACACCTACACACAGGTCCAGGAAATCCGGATGTACTACAAGTTCAACGACGTAGACGTGGACCGTTACGTGGTAAATGGAGAGCTGCGGTTGGTCCTCGCATCGGCCAGGGAACTGGACATCACGGCGCTTCCCCCTGAGGCGAACTCGTGGATCAACATCCATCTTAAGTACACCCACGGCTACGGCATCGTCATGAGCCCGGCTTCTGAGGTGACCCGCGACGGCATGCCGGCGTTCTACCTCCAGGACATACCGCCCAGGCCTTCGGCCGACATAACCGTCACGAGGCCGGAGATCTACTTCGGGGAACTCACCAACCACTACATTGTCGTAAACACCAAGGAACCCGAGTTTGACTACCCGAGGGCCGAGACGGAAACGCTGGAACCCACGTTCTACAAGGGAGAAGCCGGGATACCCCTGGGAGGTTTCTTAAGGCGGCTTGCCTTCATGCTCCGCTTCCGCGACTACCAGATACTGGTGTCAGGCGCCTTGACCCCTGAGTCAAGGGTGGTCATGAAGCGGAACATCATGGAGAGAGTGCAGGCCATAGCCCCGTTTTTCATGTACGACCAGGACCCTTATATCGTGACGGCCGACGGAAAGCTTTACTGGATGCTCGACGCCTACACGGTCTCGGCCAACTACCCTTACAGCCAGCCTGACCCGGTTGTTGGAGTGAATTACATCAGGAACTCGGTGAAAGTCGTAATTGACGCGTACGACGGGACGATCACCTTCTACCAGGCCGACTCGGAAGATCCGATCATCACGACTTACGCCAAGATCTTCCCCGAGCTCTTGAGGCCCATATCGGAGATGCCCGATTCCCTTAAGGAGCACATCCGCTATCCCGAGGACATGTTCAGGATCCAGTCCAGAGCCCTCCTTACGTACCATATGACCGACCCGAACGTGTACTACAACAAGGAGGACTACTGGGAACTACCGCGGGAGATATACGGCGCGAACGAGACGATTACCGTTACCCCATATTACATAGTGCTCGACGTCCCCGGTCAGGAGGAACCCGAGTACATGCTGATGACCGCGTTTACGCCGAGAGGAAAGCCCAACATGACGGCGTGGCTGGGGATCAGGTGCGATTACGCGGATTACGGAAAGGCCACCCTGTACGCGGTGCCAAAGGACGTACTGGTGCCAGGGCCGATGCAGGTAGAATCGCTCTTTTCCCAGAACCCCCAGATTGCGGCGAACATAACCCTTTGGGGCCAGCGCGGCTCCCAGGTCATACGCGGGAACCTGCTGACTTACCCCGTGGGCGACTCGCTACTATACATGGAGCCTTTGTACCTTCAGGCCGAAACCGTGAAGATCCCGGAACTCAAACTCGTGCTTATGTACTACGGCGGCAAGGTAGTTATGGGAACCTCCGCGGCCGATGCGCTGTCTCAACTGTTTGGTGAAGGGCTACCGCTTGAACCTCCGGGCGGAGCCGAGCCCGGAGAGAGGCCTACCGATGTCGGAGGTTTGGTCGCGCGGGCGAACGCATTGTGGGAAGAGGCACAAGAGGCCATTCGCGCAGGAAACTGGGCAGGATACGGAGCGGCCGTGGAGGAACTGGGACGTGTGCTCCGGGAGCTGTCCGCGCTGACCGGAGCCCAGGTGTTGGAGCCTGAGGCTGCGCCAGAGGCATCAGGTACCATTCCTTGACACTTAGGAAAACCTCTGCAAGTATCGATATTAGTAAGCACATCTGGGCAAGAAGTGAGCGCCTGAGGCCCCGGATGCTCTCCGGGGAACTTGGCTTGGAGGGAAAAAGATGTCGGAGCAAATCGAAGCCACTACCACAACGATTTCGGCAGTGAAAAACCTTGAGGGAAAGCTGGCCCGCATAAACGGTTGGCTTTACAACAAGCGCTCTTCAGGCAAAATCCTCTTCTTGATCCTCCGGGACGGGACAGGGATCATCCAGTGCGTCGCCACCAAGAACGAGATGGGCGACGACCTCTTCAAGCGACTGGACGGGCTTAACCAGGAATCGTCACTCACCGTTGAAGGCACGGTCCACAAAGACAGCCGTGCCCCCGGAGGGTACGAGATCCAGGTCAAGAGCTGCCGGATTGTCGCTGAGGCATGGCCCGACTACCCCATAGCACTCAAAGAACACGGGCCGGAGTTTCTCCTGGACCACCGGCACCTCTGGATAAGGACGCCCACCCAGAGGGCCATTTTGGCGGTAAGAGCAGAGGTAATGCGCTCAATCAGAGAGTTTCTGGATAGCGAAGGATTTGTGGAGGTGAGCGCACCTATCCTCACGCCCTCCGCATGCGAGGGGACCTCAACGCTTTTCTCCACGCCGTACTTCGGCGAAACGGCATACCTTTCCCAGAGCGGGCAGCTCTACAACGAGGCGACCATCATGGCCCTGGGCAAGGTATACTGCTTCGGTCCTACCTTCCGGGCCGAGAAGTCCAAGACCAGACGGCACCTTACGGAGTTCTGGATGGTGGAACCTGAAGCTGCGTTCATGACGTTTGAAGAGCTCCTTGAGCTTGAGGAGCGGCTGGTATCTTTCGTGGTCCGCAGGGTACTTGACCGGTGCTCCAGAGAACTGGAAGAAGTGGGCCGCAACCCTTCCGACCTCGAAGACATTGTGCCACCTTTCCCGAGGCTTTCATACGACGACGCGGTGAAACTC
>DUSU01000010.1 GCA_012842425.1 Candidatus Fermentithermobacillaceae bacterium
CAACCCAGATCTACACCCATGTCACGAAAGACCGCCTAAAGGACGTTTACGCCAAGAGCCATCCGAGAGCATAAAGCCGGATGTGAGCGATTGATAAGGGTACGGATCAGGCGGGAATCCTAAGTGAAGGACATTATCACTTGGAGGAACGCCATATGAACATGACCCGGCACCCAAAGCATCTTCTTTCCACGGTCGCACGGCGGCTTTGTCCGGCCATCTTGGCCTTCGTCTTTGCCTTTACTCCTTCTTTCTCGCGCGGCCATGCGGCTCCCGCGGAATCTGTACCGCCGCCCAGATGTGACTCGCCTTCCTGCGTTGTGATGGATGCCATCTCCGGTGAAGTCCTCTTCGAGAAAAACGCTCGCGAGAGGCGCGCGCCGGCAAGCGTGACCAAGGTAATGACGCTCCTCCTCACGCTCGAGGATGTCGCAGCCGGGAAGGTGAGCCTAAGAGACAAGGTTGCTGCTTCCACGAACGCCTGGGAGATGGGAGGTACCGAGGTCTGGGCGGAGCCCGGAGAGATAATGGAGCTGGAAGAGTGGATCAAGGCGGTGGCAGTCGCTTCCGCCAACGACGGGGCAGTGATACTCGCAGAATACATCGCAGGTACTGAGGAAGCGTTTGTGGCAAGGATGAACGAGCGGGCCAGGGAACTGGGGATGCTTGATACGACGTTCCAGAACTCCCACGGGTTGGACGCCGAGAACCACCTTACCACGGCCATGGACCTGGCCATCTTGTCCAGAGCTGCGATTAACGTGCCCCACCTTCTGGACTACACGAAGATCTACCAGATGCCCTTCAGGGGCGGTAAGAACGAGCTCACCAACTTCAACAAGCTGGTCGTCCTGTATCCCGGGTGCGACGGCCTGAAGACCGGATACACCGATAAATCGGGTTACTGCATATCGGCGACGGCAAAGGACGGAGACTCCCGGTTCATCGTGGTGCTGATGGGAGCACAGACGCCCGACCAGAGGCTAGCCGATGCCAGCCGCCTCCTCGACTGGGCGTTCGCCAACTTCCGCTCTCTCCCCATCCTTGACGCGGGCGAGGTAGTTGCCCAGGCGAAAGTCCTCAAGGGTAAGTCCGACACCGTCACCGTCGTCCCCGAGCGTTCCTTCGCCGTGACTTTGAGGAGGGGACAGAAGGGCGAAGTTAAGCAGTACGTCGATATCCACAAGGTCATCGCTCCCGTCGCCGAAGGAGCAGCAGTGGGGACCATTACGCTGGAGGTAGATGGGGAGAAGGTAGCCCAGATACCGCTCGTCGCCAAGGAGAGCGTTGAGCGGGCCGGTTTCCTCGATTACGCCCTGAGGTATTTCCGGGCGTTCACCGTAGGTAGATAGAAGACCAGGAGTAGCAGTCCGGGCCGCTTTGATATGAAGCAGGACCTCTCGTGAAACTCAGAGAGGTCCTCCTAGAGGAAATGCCCTCGCAGCCGTAGAATGTGAAGGAAATCTTTGCCAAGGACGGTGCGAGGGCATGAACTTGTCATTTCACCGGTCATCTTCGTGCCTCATAGTCAAGATGTCGGGTGAGCTGGACCTGTCTTCTGCCTCCGTTTTCAAGGAGAGAGTGGACGAGGAACTAAGGAAGACGGGAGCCGCGAACCTCATCCTCAACCTCCAAGGGCTAGACTTCGTTGACTCGACGGGACTAGGAGCCATACTCGGCCGGCACCGTCAGATAACGCTGGGCGGGGGCAAGATGATACTCACCTCTGTCCCTCCCAAGGTCCAGTCCATGTTGGAGATGGCAGGGCTTTTCTCCGTTCTCCAGTGCGAGAGGACAGATAAGGATGCCTTGCAGGTCATAGAGTCGCCCTTCCAAGGAGGTGCTCCCAGGTGAAGAACGAGATGAGTCTCACCCTTCTATGTGTCCCGTCCAATGTTGCCGTGGCCAGGATCGCGGTAGCCACGTTCGCTGCTTCCCTGGGTTTTTCCGTGTCGGAGATTGAGGAGATCAAGGTCGCGGTCTCCGAGGCCGTGTCGAACTCCGTACTCCACGCCTATCCACACGGAGAGGGAGAGGTGACCGTGCGGGCTACGACCGAGGACAGCGAGCCCCACGGAGGCGAGCTTGTAGTAGAGGTAAGAGACACCGGCGCCGGCATACCGGACATCGCCAAGGCCAAAGAGCCGGGCTATTCCACAATCCCAGAGCATATGGGCCTCGGCCTTTCCTTCATGGAGTCTTTCATGGACAGTCTGCTCGTGGAGTCGGCTCCGGGGAAGGGTACGACGGTCAGGATGGTTAAGAGGCCGTGCAGGCAGTAGACCCGGGGCTTTTCGCGAGGGCAAGACAAGGCGACAAAGAAGCCCGTGAAGCCCTCTTTCAGGCCAATACCGGCCTTATCTGGGCATGCCTTCGAAAGTATACAGGACTACTTGAGAAAGAGGATCTTTACCAGCTCGGAGCCATCGGTCTACTTAAGGCCCTGGACAGGTTTGACCCATCCTACGGCGTCATGTTTTCCACCTATGCCGTCCCCCTCATTTTGGGTGAGATCCGCAGGCATCTCAGAGACAACACGCCGATAAAGGTAGAGCGTCGTCTCAAGGAAATCGCCTACCGGGCAGGGCGTATCATCGATGAGCGAAGGGCCCGGACCGGCGTCGAGCCTACCGCGATGGAAGTGGCCGGGGAACTAGGTGTGTCCGTGGATACACTCATGGAAGCGCTGGAGGCGACGTCTCCACCCGGTTACCTCGAGGACCTTGCTCCCAACGGCGAGAGAGGCCTCAGGACGGAAGGCCCGGGCGTCAAAGAAGATCATATCGACTCCATAGAACTCAAAGACGCCCTGACGAGGCTTGATCGTGAGACGCGGCACATCATTGAGGGCAGGTTTTTCGCCGGCAAGACTCAAGCCGAACTGGCCCGTGAACTGGGAGTGTCCCAGGCGCATGTATGCAGACTTGAGAAGGCCGCGCTGAGGAAGCTCAGGGTGTACCTCTCGGCTCAAGAGGAGATACTACCTTAGGCATGGTTCCACAAAACATCGAGGAGTGGTCATTGTGCCGGTAGTCAAAGTACTTGAGCTTGTAGGTACTTCCAACAAAGACTGGAGCGATGCCGCAAACCAGGCCGTGAAAGAGGCGGCGCCCAAGCTGCAGAACATCGTAGGGGTAGAAGTACTGAACTGGACCGCCAACGTGAAGGACGGGGCCATCACGGAGTACAAGGCCGACGTAAAGATAGCCTACCTGGATGAGCCGAGATGACACGGGCGCGGACAAAGGATAGGGAGGAGTACAACCGGCTTGCCCAGTCCTTTCACCCACCGCGCCCGGTCCTTCGGAACGCGCTGAAGGCCTTTCTGGTGGGAGGCATCATCTGCACTGCGGCGCAAGTGATCTTCGGTTACCTTAGCGCCAGGCTGCCCAGAACCCAGGCCTTCGCCATGACGTCATCCCTCATGGTGTTCCTGGGCGCGTTTCTCACCGGACTCGGCGTCTATGACGAGATCGGCAGGTTTGCGGGCATGGGGGCGGCGCTCCCCATAACCGGCTTCGCCAACTCGGTGGTTTCTCCCGCCATGGAGTACAAGAGGGAAGGTTTCGTGCTGGGCGTTTCGGCCAGGATGTTTCAAGTGGCCGGGCCGGTTATCGTGTACGGCTCTCTTTCGGCTCTCCTAGTCTCCATACTCCGTGTATATGTCTTCAAGTGATATCCGGAGGCGGTACATTGGCTTTGAACCGAAGAGGCACCTCTACCTGCGTATTCCCGAATATGCCTGTGATAGTGTCGGCTGCGTCGGTGGTAGGACCCAGGGAAGGCAAAGGGCCTTTGGGACCTCTTTTCGATCTGGTGTGTGGAGACACTCTTTGCGGTGAGGTTTCCTGGGAGAAGGCCGAGACCAAAATGCTCAGGCAGGCCACAGACCTGGCCGTGGCTAAAGCAGGTCTCCAGGATGCCGAAATAGACTTCTTCCTGGCCGGGGATCTCCTGAACCAGATCATCTCGTCGAGCTTCACTGCCCGCGACAAAGATATCCCGTTCTTGGGCCTCTACGGCGCGTGCTCGACCATCGGCGAGGCGACGGCCATAGGGTCGTTCCTCATTCACGGGGGATTTGCGTCGAACGTCTTGGTCGCTTCCTCAAGCCACCACGACACCGCCGAAAGGCAGTACAGGTACCCCACGGAGTTCGGGTACCAGCGGGTCCCGTCAAGCCAGTGGACGGTCACTGCCGCGGCGGCTCTTGTACTGTCATCGCAAGGAGAAGGTCCGAAAGTCGAGGCGGTTACCGTGGGGAGGGTACTGGACTTCGGCATCACCGACGCCAATGACATGGGGTCTGCCATGGCTCCGGCGTTTGCCGATACCGTCTGGCGTCATCTGAGTGACCTCGGACGGACGCCAGACGATTACGACGCGATATTCTCGGGAGACCTAGGCAGAGTAGGTTCCAAGGCTGCCCTGCACCTTCTCAAGCAGCGGGGCATCGACCTAAGCAGAGTGCATGAGGACACGGGGCTCATGATCTACAACATGGAGCCTGAGATATGTTCCGGCGCCTCAGGCTGCGGGTGTGTAGCGTCGGTATTCGCGGCCAAGATCTATCCTGAGCTTAAGTCCGGCCAGATGAAACGGGTGCTTCTCGTGCCGACGGGAGCCTTGCACAGCCCGACCACATGCCAGCAAGACGAGTCCATTCCGTCGATAGCCCATGCCATCTCACTCGTCTACCCGGGATGGGAGGAAAAGGGATCTTGACTCTCCTGTACGCGTTCTTGGTGGGTGGAGCGCTCTGCGCTCTTGCCCAGATAATAGTCGACCTGACCAAAACCAACCCGGCCTTTGTGATGGTCTCTGCCGTCAGCCTCGGGGCCGTTTTGTCGGGGCTGGGTCTTTACGGGCCTTTGGTGGAGATTGCCGGGGCGGGGGCGACCACGCCTTTACTGGGCTTTGGACACAGCCTTGTAACGGGTATGCTCGAGGACGTGGCGCGCCTGGGGTGGTTCGGTCTCTTCACGGGAGGACTACGCGCTACTGCGCCGGGCCTCATGGCCGCCATAGTGTTCGGCTACCTGATGGCGGTGCTCTTTAACCCCAAGGGCTAGAGCAGGGCGGAGAGCGTGGGGCTCAGGGGGGGAGGCACTTTCTCATTTTTCAGCCATAAGTCCGCTGAAAGTGGAAAAGCAGGATAGGCCGTTGTAGACTAGAGATACACACGAACTTGACCGGAGGGAACCGATGAAGAAGACCCCGCTTTCCATGAGAGCCGAGACCTGGCTCATTTTCTTGGCCGTCCTGGGGCTCGTCCTGGGGGGACTCGCGACTCTGGGCCGGAACCTCACGGCCGGCGCTTCTCCCGACGACGCCTTTCCCGCAGCCACGCTGCCGCCCTTTGACGGCGAAGAGGAATGGCGCGTAGAAGACGAAGAGAACACCATCTCCGTGTATGAAGCCGTGAAGTACGGAGTGGTCATGGTTTCCACCGAACGGGCCGCGGGAGGCTCGTCGCTCTATGAGCGCTATTCAACAAGGGGTAACGGTTCCGGCTTTTTCATAGACCTAAATGGCCACATTGTGACCAATTACCACGTTATCGAGGACGCGACCAGGATCCTCGTTCACACTCATTCAGGAGAAGCCTATGAAGCCTCCGTTGTCGGTTCGGACAGGCTTACTGACCTGGCAGTGCTCAAAGTTAACGTTCCCGCAGGCAAAGTGGTCGCCCTCAGGATTGCCGACTACGAGAGCATTAGGGTCGGGCAGAAGGCCATCGCCATAGGAATGCCCCTGGCCACCGGCTCCAACATGGGGCTTGACAAGTCTCCCACCGTGACCACCGGCGTCATTAGTGCCAAGGACCGGTCGCTGCCCATTGAGAGCAAGACGAGGCCGGGAGTCAATGACTTCACCGTTGAGAACCTGCTTCAGACAGATGCGGCGGTCAATCCGGGAAACAGCGGCGGGCCACTCCTAAACTCCCGAGGCGAGGTTGTGGGAGTCGTAACCGCTATCATCGATTCGGCCAGCGGAATCGGCTTTGCCATCCCCTGTAACGTTGTGGCCGAGGTTGTCCCCCAGATCATTTTAAAGGGCCAAGTGCAGCGCGCTTACATGGGCATTTCCTATCTGCCCTTGGACGCGCTCAGGAAGGCATACGGTGATGACGTCATTTCGGCCCTAGACCTTCCGGCTAAGGAAGGAGCCCTCGTGACAGAAGTGGAGGCGGGTAGTCCGGGAGATCGGGCAGGTATAAGAGGCTCGACAAAGAAGACTACCGTAGGGCAACTTGAGTTTCAGGTCGGCGGTGACCTCATCGTCGCCGTGGACGGGGTACCGGTCTCAGGTTCGGACCTCTCACGTATGATCTTGGAGCGGAAGCCCGGCGACCGGATCACCGTGGAGATCTACAGGGACGGCCGGAAACTCAGCGTCGAAGTCACGCTCGGCTCCCGTTAGCGCCGAGGGGGAGGGTCTCTTCTGACAGCTTTTAGAATCCTAGACATGATCCTCAGGATACCCGGATTCCTCCTGGGGATAAGCGTCCACGAGTATGCCCACGCCAGAATGGCTTACAAGTTGGGCGACGATACCGCCGCCAGGGCCGGGAGGATGACCATCGAGCCTTGGGCGCACCTCGACCCTATAGGGGCCCTCATGCTCTTGTTTTTTGGGTTCGGGTGGGCGAGACCCGTACCCGTAGACCCGTACCGGCTCAGAAATCCGAGGAAGGATATGGCCAAGGTGGCGCTTGCCGGCCCGGTGGCTAACCTACTAGTTGCCTTTGTACTTGAGACGTCAACCGTGCTTATTTTTAGCAGGCTGCGCCTCATCGGCACCCGGTGGACATACTTGACCGACATCCTCCGTTCCGGCGCCATGGTGAACGCGGCCCTTGCGTTTTTCAACCTGATCCCGCTCCCGCCACTTGACGGGTCGAAGATCCTCAGGGTCTATCTCCCGTATTCGTTTGAGGGGATATGGGACTTCATCGAGCGGTACGGTTTTCTGATACTTATGGGACTTGTGTATCTCGGAGTCGTGGGCGCGATCATACAGCCGCTCATCCGCGTCTATATGGCCGCTGTATACCGGGTCGCGATCAGGCTATCGCTCCTTATATTTCCGCTTCCGGGCTAGTCTATGGATATCCTACGCCTTGCGCCGCTTGTAAGGCGGCTCAGAGAACAGGTTGAGGCAGGCACGGTCCCCCTTGAGGAGTCGGTCCGTGACTTGTCCATTGCTTCGGAGCTGGTCCTTTTCAAAGTGCGCTGGCTCTTGCCTATTCCTCAAGCCGAAACGCCCGAGGAAGAGGAAGAGATAGTGGAATCCGAAGGACTTCTGGAGGCCGCCACCACCTTACAGGTGATGGAACCTTGGGAGGTCGCTAAGGCGACGGACTGGCTCAGGGAGGCCATGGACACGAGCCGGCTGCAGTTCACCAGAGGGAACGCAGCTTTGGTCGGAGACAGGCGCCGCGTCGTCGTTTCGAGCATCGACCCCGGAGAGCTAAGGAAGGCAATGCTCGGCGTCATGGCCAGACAAGCTCCAAAGGAGCCCCGAATCGTGCTTCCTCGCTGGAGTTTCGTGAGCCACCTCCGGACCTTCTGGCGAGAAGTGCGCCGTCTGGCATCGCGCGGCGGCGTCCTGAGGCTCTCGCGGTTTTTGGGCAAGACCAGGATGGAGGCCATCTTGAACTTCCTTGCCTTTCTAGAGCTGGTCAAGAGGCGGAGGTTGTACGCCCGCCAGCGGTCGCTCTTTGGGGAGATCCTGTTCTCGCCCGACCGTAAGGATATCTTGGACGAGGAGGTCGAGTCCGGTGAATGAAAAGGCGGAACGGTCTTTGGCCGTGTCGGTCCTCCTTGAGGCCATCCTTTTTTCTGCCGATGAACCCGTGCCCGTCGCGCGACTTGCCGAAGCCATCGGAGTTACTGAGCGTGAGGTTTTGGATGCAGCGGCAAAGCTTGACAAGATGTACGAAGATAGGGGCATTATTCTGGAACGAGTGGCAGGAGGGCTGATGCTCCTCACTCGCCCGGAATACTCCGACTTTATCGAGCGGGCTCTGTCCAGGAAGATCTCGATGTCGCTTTCGAAGGGCACTTTGGAGACCCTGGCCATCATCGCCTACAGGCAGCCTGTAACGAGACGAGACATTGAGGCGGCGAGGGGCGTTAACCCAGAAGCCAGCATTGAAACCTTGTTGGAAAAAGGCCTTATCCAAGAAGCCGGAAGGAAGAAGACCTTGGGCCGTCCGAAGCTTTATAAGACTACGGACGAATTCCTCAAGAAGGCGGGGCTCAACTCGATAGAAGACCTGCCGCCCCTAAGCGAAGAAAAGACTTCTACGCCGAAACTGGTGCCTGACTCGTAGGTTTCCCGAAGACATCATCCTTTTTGTGGACATGCTATTACCGGGAGGAAGCGATGGATGCGCGTTTCAACCCCGGTAATTTTGCTTCTGGCGGTACTTGTTCTGTTGTCTTTGGCCGGGCTTTTCCTGCCCGTTAGGGTGAGAGTCCGGGCAAACGGCGGGCCGGGCGACCTCTCCTTGAAGGTGTCAGTCAAGCCCCCTCTCTTGCCGCTATACATTCCATTGCCAGGCTTGAGCGGCACGATTGGGAAGAGACTAAGGCGCAGCGCCGGAGACGCCGTACGAGAAGACGCTGCCTCGCAAGACGAGAGGCCGGACGAGACACGGGATGACAAGCCGGACGAGAGTGACGGTGGCATAACCGGCGCTCTTGGGCGGGCTCGCAGAACCTTGGCCGCTGCACGCAGCCGTTATCCTGATATTAAGGAAGCACTTACCCTAATAATAAAGGCGGTGACTTTCGAGAAGATCACCATCATAGCCCGGACCGGTACCGGCGACGCCTATGAAACGGCAATGCTCTGCGGGGCCGTAAACGCTTTCGCGGGTATTGGATTGAGCATCGCGAGGCGCTCAGGCGCCCACTTTCGCGAAAAGCCGCAGATACGCGTAGACCCGGTGTTTGATGATGCCTGTTTTTACCTCTATGCCGACATCGAGACTTCCTTCACTTTGGCCCGCACGTCTTATGTTGCCGGGAAAGCCATGCGTCTCCTGAGGACACGTGGTCCCGCGCGAGGGAGGTTGACGCTTTCTTCTCGCAAGAGCGTGGAATACTAGAGCAAAGTGTACGAGGAGGTCCTTTTCATGATGGGACACCCCATTGAAAGCCTGATGAAGACGACCATGGAGAGCCTGAAATCCATGGTCGATGTAAACACGGTAGTCGGAGAACCTGTCGAGACCAAGGACGGGACAGTGATAGTCCCCGTGTCTAGGGTGTCCTTTGGGTTTGTCGCCGGAGGCGGCGACGATGCCGCCATTGGAGGCGGCAGAGATGATGGAGAGGGACAGGAGGACGATTACTCTTCGTCCGGCAGCCAGGCTACTATGCCCTTTACCGGCGGCTCCGGCGCCGGCGTTTCGGTCCGGCCCGTCGGCTTCTTGATTGTGGACCCGAGGAAGGTTAGGTTTATCCCCGTTGACAACAGGGCCATATACGACCGCCTGCTTGACGAGGCGCCGGAACTTCTTGAGAAGTTCGCGCACGCTTTGGGCGGCCGCGAATGCGTCAAGGAGATCGCGGACCGGGTAAGGGCCGTGGCGAGGCGAAAGAGCAGCGTACCGGAACGTGAGACCGGGGACGAGCGATAATGCGCCCCCTTTGGAACGGGACCCTCACCTTCGGACTTGTGGTCATCCCGGTAAGGTTGTACGCCGCAACTGAGAGGAAATCGGTAAGTTTCCGTCTCCTCCATAAAGAGTGCGGCGTGCCCGTTAAGTACATGAAATGGTGTCCAAACTGCGAGAAAGAGCTGGCCCAGGACGATATCGTCAGGGCCTACGAGTATCAAAAGGGAGAGCACGTCATTATCACGGACGAAGACATGGAGGCCATTCCCGGTCCTTCGGCCCATGTCATTGAGATCCTGGATTTCGTCACCCTGAAAGACGTCGACCCCGTCTACTACGAAAAGAGTTTCTTTCTCGAACCTCAAAAGGGAGCCGAAAAAGCTTACTCCTTGCTCCTTAAGTCCATGGAAGACCAGGGAAAGGTGGCCCTCTCGCGAGTTGCCATAAGGGCCAAAGAGACCCTGGCGATCGTAAGGACCTATAAGAACAAGTTTCTCCTCCTGGAGACCATGTACTGGGCGGACGAAGTGAGGACCGGCGAGGAGCTCAATATCCCCGAAAGGGCCGAAGTCGGCGAACGGGAACTGGCCATGGCAAAGACCCTCATAGAGACTCTCTCGGCGGACTTCGAACCGGACAAGTACCACAGCAGGCAGCGGGAAGCCGTAGCCGAGCTCATCCAGCGGAAGATCCAGGGCAAGGAAGTCGTAAAGCAGCCTGAGGTCAGGGGAGAGGTCATTGACCTCATGGAAGCCCTGAGACGCAGCGTCGAGAAGGCCAAGGGCGAGGCGAATCCGCCCGAAGAGCCTCCGGCCAGGCCCAGGAGGAGAAGGAAAGCGTCGGGGGAGACGCAGGAAAGTGCAGCGCCGCCTCCTTCTTGAGGAGACGATCCTGGGAATGCCCAGGCTCCGGCCGATGCTCGCGACGGCCCACGGCGAGCCTTTTGATGATGGCGAGTGGCTCTTTGAGCTGAAGTGGGACGGCTACCGGGCCCTGGCTTATGTGTCGGGAGACGAAGTGTACCTCGATTCCCGGAACCTAAGACCCCTCCTCCCGCAGTTTCCGAACTTGCGGGAGATCTCCCGGGCCGTGAGAGCCGGGCCTGTCATCTTGGACGGCGAGATCGTAGCGATGAGGGAAGGCCGCGTTGACTTCTCCTACCTCCGGAGCGGCCCCCGATCGGTCACCTTCGTCGTTTTCGACATCCTCTACCGTGGCGGATGCCTCCTTACAGACAGGAAACTGGTTGAGCGTAAGGAAGAACTTGCGCGCGCCGTTTGCCAGGAAGGACCGGTTGTCATTTCTCAAGCGGTGGACGGCTGCGGCAGAGCCCTCTTTGACTGGGTTAAAGAGCAAGGCATGGAAGGCATCGTGGCCAAACGAAAGGACAGCGTCTACCGTATAGGTGAAGAGACCCGCGACTGGCTCAAAGTCAAGAACCTGCGCGAAGGACGTTTCTGGGTCCTTGGATATGCCCGCTCGCCGGGAAGGCTCTTGGGTTCACTGGTCGTTGCCGAGAAAACGGGCGACGGTTTTCTGGTGGTAGGTCGCGTCTCGTCGGGGCTCAACCGGGACTACGAGAAAAGACTCCTCGGGGTCCTGGAAACCTGCTCTTTCGAGGACCTTATCTCACGCGAGGGCGTCATCTACAACGCTCCGTCCAGAAAGGAAACGCAGACAATCCGGTGGGTGAGGCCCTTCTTTGGGGTTGAGGTAAGCTACACCGAGATGACGCCCGACAAAAAACTCAGGCACCCTGTTTTCAGGGGCATAGCTGCGGGTGATGGATATGACGCCTGAAGAGGCCACTTTAGCGAGAGTTGGAGAGCGGGAAGTCCGGCTCACCCACCTGGATAAGGTGTACTGGCCGGAGGACGGCTACACCAAGAGGGACCTCATCGACTACTATTACAGAGTGTCGCCCTACCTTCTCCCTCATCTCAAGGACAGACCCCTGTCGCTGGTGCGTTTTCCCGAGGGCGTGGACTCTCCGGGCTTCTACCAGAAGGACGCGCCCCAGGGGATGCCGGAGTGGGTGCGCCTCGCGCCGGTCATGTCGAAGGAAAGGGAAGACTACGTAAACTTCATCCTCTGCGACAACGTCGAGACACTGGTCTGGATGGCCAACTCGGGTGTTGTTGAGATAAACCCTTGGCTTTCCCGGTACGACCGTCTGGATTATCCGGATTTTGCCGTCTTCGACATCGATCCGTCCGAAGGCACGACTTGGGAAGATGTGAAGATCGTGGCCAAACTGGTTAGGAGCCTCCTTGACCAGTGGAACTTGCGGGGATTTCCCAAGGTGTCAGGGGCTACCGGACTCCACGTCTACGTTCCCGTAGAGCCCAGGTATACCTACAAAGAGATCCAGGTTTTCGTGAAGTACGGGGCGCAGATCATCCAGGGGGCTTATCCCGAGAAGGTTACGCTGGAGCGCAAAGTCAAAGACCGTTACGGCAAGGTGTACATAGACTTTCCTCAGAACGCAAGAGGCCAGACCATAGGGTCGGTATACGGCGTCAGGGCTTCTAGCGGCGCGCCTGTATCCATGCCCATCCTCTGGGAAGAGCTGGACAATGTCACTCCGCAGAAATGGAATATGAGGACCGCCTTGGCCCGGCTTGAGGAGACAGGCGACCTGTTCTTACCCGTGCTTTCCATAAAACAGAGCATAGACGCTGTTCTGAAAGGGGCTCCGGCAGGGAAACATAATTAGGCTACCGCCCGAAGGAGGGAACCATCCTTAGGTAGACGACGTAATAGGCCGGTTAACCCAGACGCAGCTCGTGCTCTTCAAAGGCTGAAGTACGAAGTCGCCCAGGAGATAGGGTACGTCCAGGGCGGAGGTCCGCCGGATGAGGACCTCAGACGTCATCTTGACCGGATGAAGTTCGAAGTAGCCGGAGAGCTCGGCCTTCTCGACAAGCTGAACGCCGTGGGCTGGGGCGACATGACCTCAAGGGAATGCGGTAGGATCGGCGGTCGGCTCGGAGGCCGGCTGGGCGGACAGATGGTCAAGAAGATGATCGAGTTCGCCGAGGCCAACATGGCAAAGGACCAAAGCAGGCGGTAGCAAACCACCCCCCGGTTTCAGCCGGGGGGGATCGTTCTTACCCCCTTATGCCCGCTCATAGATTCTAATCGCGGGGTGAGAGCAATGAACTTCGTCTGGATATTTCTTGTTTCCGTAGGTTGTGTGGTCGCGGTCTTGACCGGAAACGTGGATGCCATGATGACGTCCGTCCTGGACAGCATCTCGGCGGCCGTAGAACTTGTTATAGGGCTGATCGGCGTTTTTTGCCTGTGGGTGGGCATCGAGAAGCTGGCCGAAGAGTCGGGGCTAATCGATGTCTTGGCCCGGGCGGCCGGATCGGTCTTCTCAAGATTGTTCCCGTATCTAAAGGGCCGCGGCAGGCCTCTCGGTACGGTCACGGCGTCTGTGCTGTCCAATGTCCTCGGGCTCTCCTCGTCAACGCCTCTGGGGCTAAGGGCTATGTCTGAGATTAAGGAGCTGTACGATGACCGGCTCGAGGGCCTTGATTCCATGGCCCGGCTGGTAATCCTGAACGCTGCCGGGTTCTGCGTTTTCCCGTCAGGCGTCATCGCGCTCCGGGCAGCGCTTGGTTCGAGGGCGCCTGCCATCATTGCGGGTCCGACCGCCGTCGCAGGCCTGGTCGCAAGCGCCGGCGGGCTCTTGGCCTATCGTCTGCTGCAGCGTAACGGAAGGGCGGGTGATGACCGGTGAGGGTCCTGTCGGCAATCGGTACATACGCATTCCCCGTCATCCTGCTGGGTGTGCCCCTTTATGCGGCGGCAAAGGGCGTCAAGGTATATGAGACCTTTGTAAGAGGCGCGGAAGAGGGGTTCAAGATCGCCCTCGGCACCTTACCCTACTTGGTCGCGGTTTTCGCGGCGATCGCCTGCTTTAGGGGCTCAGGGGCGCTCGAACTCTTCGCGTCGGCCCTGGGAAATGTGCTGTCGCCCTTGGGCGTGCCCCTGGATATGGTTCCGCTCCTCCTCATACGTCCGGTGAGCGGTAGCGGGGCTCTGGCGCTTACCGGTGACCTCTTGAGGCGCTTTGGTCCCGATTCGCCCATGGGGATACTAGCGTCCATACTTCAGGGCGCCACCGACACGACGTTCTACGTGGTCACCTTGTATTTCGGGTCGGTAAGAGAAAGAAGAACCGGCCGCGTCCTCGCATCGTGCCTGATAGGAGACGCATGTGGATTCGTGGCCGGATTTCTTGTCTGGCGTCTAATGGTGGCCTAGCCGGCCAACCTGGCCTCTCGCACGCTGAACCCGTTGGCCGTGAGAGTGCTTATGAGGCCCTTTAACTCATCTGTCCTCACGGTGAGCTCAACGAACTTGAGGTCCGCCACTTCGGGATCAAAAGTGACGATGCCCAGTATATCGGCATTCTGATTCGAGATAAGCGCAGTAAGTCGCGCAAGGGCGCCCTTGAAATCGCTCACCACGATGGCGATGCGGTGGGCCTTCTTCGTAACGCCCGCGTTCTTCAGGAAAGCGCTCAGCATGTTGTTCCTGGTCACTATCCCGAGGAAGCGGTCTTCCGCCAGGACGGGCAAGAAGTCGTACCTCGAGTCCAGGAACTTGTAAAGCACCTCATCCAAGAGGTCGGTGCTGTGGGCAATCTGGACTTCGGTTATTATGTGGTCCTTAACGAGGTTCGTCTTGAGGAAAAGAGACCTTTCTGCTTCGGACCCCTTGAAGTAGCGCTCGAAGATCCTGCGCCTTGTGATAACGCCGAGGAACTTATTGCCGTCCAGGACGGGAAGAGTAGTGAAGCCCAGAGATTCGAGGTCTGCCAGAGCCTTCTCCAAGGTATCGTCAGGTCGTACAAAGTGAACGTCGCTCCTTGCCGTCATGAGCGCTTGGATGATCATAGGTCCATTCCTCCCCCGTCTTCTCGCACAAAAGTTCGTCGTTAACCCCCCGATATCCTGCTTGCGAGAAGGGAGGTGTTGTCCCTACGGCTCGGGAAGCGATATCATTAGGTGATCTTCTGTAAGGAGGCGTGTTCATTGAAGGTTGAGGCCAGACTCAAGGAACTGGGGATCGAGATACCTGCCGTGGCCAAGCCCGTAGCAGCCTACGTGCCTGCGGTTCAGGCCGAGAAATGGGTGTACATATCGGGCCAGCTTCCGTTTAGGCAGGGGAAGCTTGAGAAAACCGGCAAGGTCGGTAAGGAAGTGACCCTTGAAGAGGCTCAAGTGGAAGCAAGGCAGTGCGCCATAAACTGCATCGCGGCCTTAAGGAGCGTCGCCGGCGATCTCGACAATGTGGAGAGAATAGTCAAGGTTACCGGGTTTGTGGCCTCGGCGCCCGGGTTCAACGATCAGCCCAAAGTCGTAAACGGGGCCTCAGAGCTTCTGGGCCAGGTTTTCGGGGAAGCGGGAGCGCACGCCAGAGCAGCAGTCGGTGTCGCGGAGCTGCCCCTTAACGCGTGCGTGGAGGTAGAACTGATAGCCCTCCTGAAGTAGAGGGAGCAGAGTGAAAGAGGGTCAGGGCAGGCAGATTGGGGCCGGTGAAGAACGCCTTTCCAGGTTCCTAGCGCGCTCCGGTATAGCTTCCAGGCGTCATGTGGATGAGCTCATAGCCGCGGGGCGGGTGACCGTAAACGGCCAAGTGGCCGTCTTGGGTCAAAAGGTCCGTCCGGGCGAAGACAAGGTGCTCGTAGACGGCCGGGAAGTCGGCGGGGTGGAGGAGCACATTTACATAATGCTTCACAAACCACCCGGCTACCTATCTACCTGCGCTGACCCTAGAGGTAGGAGGACCGTGCTGTCGCTCTTGGAAGGTGTGCCGGAGAGGGTGTTTCCGGTCGGCCGGTTGGACTACGACGCGGAGGGGCTCCTTCTTCTCACGAACGACGGCGATCTTACCTACGTGCTCACCCATCCCAAGCACCGGGTAATCAAAGAGTACGCCGTTTGGGTTGCAGGACCGAAAGATGAAAGCAAGATTCGGGACATCCTTTCAGGTATAATCATTGGCGGCAAGAACGTCCAGGTAGACTATGCCCGGTTCACAGGCGGAAGCGGCCTTATGCAGGAACTCATAATCGGCGTGCATGAAGGGCAGAAACACCTGGTAAAGCACATATGTCATTCCGTCGGGTACGAGGTTAAACGGCTTAAGCGCCTGAAGATCGGGCCCCTTCGCTTGGGGGCTCTGAGGAAAGGCGAATGGCGGTATCTATCCCCCGGCGAGGTGAAGGCTCTTTACGAAGAAGCACGGAAGGGTTGGGAAGGGGAGCACGATAAGTGATGGAAACCGAGAAGGACGATGTGGTGTTCAAGACGTCCCAGGACGTCAGGGAGTACAGCCCCAGCCGGAACAGGCTTTTCTCGGCCACTCACGAAGAGATACGGATGGGCGCGACCGCCGACGTCTACTTCGTGAGGACTCAAGAGATCCTCGAAAAAGAAGGTAAAGGCGACACCGTTGTAACGGTGGAGATATTCTCGGGGCGACCCGGGGTACTGGCCGGGACTGCGGAATGCCTCGAACTCCTGAAGGGACTTCCTCTCGAGATCTGGGGGATGGACGAAGGAGAGGAGATCTCCGAGAAGGAGACGGTAATGAGGATCACGGGTCCCTATTCCGTCTTCGGCCCTTACGAGACTGCCCTCCTCGGCATACTGGCCAGTTCGTCGGGCTGGGCCACAGCCGCCCGCGATTGTAGAAACGCTGTCCCCGACGCTCCTTTCTACTGCTTCGGAGCAAGGCATATCCATCCGGCCGTGGCTCCCGTGATGGAGCGCGCGGCGGTTGTGGGTGGAGCCAACGGCGCTGCCTGTATCCTCGGAGCCAAACTGATGGGGCTCGAACCCGTCGGCACGATCCCCCATGCTTTGGTGCTCATCCTGGGCGACACCGTCAAGACGGCGGTGGCCTACAATACCTACATGCCTCCCGACGCGCCGCGCACCATTTTGGTGGACACGTTCCACGACGAGGCCGAGGAGGCCCTCAGGGTAGCCCAAGCCCTGGGCAAAGATATGGGCGCGGTAAGGCTGGACACCCCCGCCGAGCGGGGAGGAGTAACCGTAGGGTTGGTCCGAGAGGTGCGCGCGAGGCTGGACCTGGCAGGGTTTGGCCACGTGAAGATCTTCGTCTCGGGCGGTCTTAACCCTGACAGGATGCAGAAACTCAGAGAGGCCGGCGCCGACGCGTTCGGAGTGGGGCACTACATCTCGTCGGCCAAGCCTATAGATATGACCATGGATATCAAGGCCATCGAGGGCCGTCCCGTCGCCAAGCGGGGAAGGATACCCGGGCTAACCCCCAACCCGAGGCTTAAGAGACTGGTCTAGTTCGGGGGACCCGGCGGCCAGGTGATGATGGCCACTATGCCGTAGGCTATTACGGCAAGAGACGTGTACTTGAGAAATGAAGAGAGCGCGGCAAGGAAAGCCCTGTTTAGGTGCGCGTTTGCCAGCACGACGGGGTCGGGCAGGCTTGAGGGGACGCTCCGGAACGCGGAAGAAGCTATGGCCGAAAGCAGGAAAACGAGGAATGCCGTGAAAGTAATAACCCAAGCAAGATCTTTGTTGCGCTCAAAGTGCATCTTGTGGTCCTCCTCATGGTCCTAGAGGTCAGTATTCCAAGAGGGGGGTCACCCTAACCTAGAAAAAAGCTGAATATTCGCAGGCGTTCAGGTGCCCGCAAGGGAGAATAGGGAAGTCCGGTGATGCGCGTATTATGCGCGAGTCCGGCGCGGTGCCGCCACTGTAACCGGGGAGCCCACCGCCAAAGCCACTGAAACGATGTTTTGGGAAGGCGCGGGAGGCGTTGATCCGGTAGCCAGGAGACCTGCCTGAACGTTCCGTTACCTAGCCTTCGAGCGAAAGGGGGGAACGCTTTGGTGCGTACGCGTATACCCCCGGCCAACGGCCGGGGTTTTCCGTAAGGATGGGGTTCTGGGCGATCCCACTCACCGGTTTCTCTGAAGAGGAATAAGGAGGCTCACAGTCGTGACACATATCACTAAAGCCCCGAAAGGGGTTTTCCGCAGGTCTCTGGTCTTGCCCTTGGTCCTTACCCTGGTCTTGGCGATAGGCCCGGTTCTTGCCGCCGGTTGCGCCAAGCGCCCCAAGACCTACACGGATGGTCTGGGAAGGACCGTAACCCTGGAAGGAACGCCAAAGAGGATAGTGTCTCTCTCTCCCGCGCTGACTGAGGCAGTGTTTTCTCTAGGAGCAGGTGACCGTCTGGTAGGCGTAAGCACGTTCTGCAACAGACCCGAAGAAGCTCTCGACATAGAGAAAGTCGGAGATGCCTTCACGCTGAACACCGAAAAGCTGGTGGCTCTAAAACCCGATCTGGTCCTCGTGGCCGGTTCCCGGGATTACGAGACTCAGGTGGAAAAAGACCTCGCTCGATTGGGGATCCCGGCGTGGGTCTCGGGACCGTCCACGGTGGCAGAGGTCCTCGAAGACATAAAAGCCCTCTCGGAAGTGTTGGGGGTCAAGAAGAAGGGCGACGAGCTCGTAGCGGCCCTAAGCCAGGAGTTGGACGCCGTAAAGGCCGCCATCCCCGAAGGGCAGGAGAAGCCGAAGGTGTTCATCACCTTTGACAGCGAGCTCTGGACTTCGGGCGGCGATTCCTTCATCGACGACGTCATAACCGCTGCGGGCGGCCTAAACATCGCGGGAGATGTGAAAGAGCAGTACCTGCAGCTCAGCATGGAAGACCTCCTGGCGAAAGACCCCGATATCATCCTCGTGGCCATACCTGAAGAGATGGCGGAGGCCCTCACGACAAGGCCCGGTTGGTCTTCGCTTACGGCGGTTAAGGAAGGGAAAGTGTTCTTCCCGAATCCGGACCTGATATCCCGTCCCGGTCCGGCCGTTGTCGAGGGCATCAAGGAGATCGCCTCATGGCTTAGAGGCCAGTAACTGACGTTTGATCCCTTAAGGAGGTGGAGGCCTATGGCAACTGAACGTGCCGCGAGAAACCAGAGGCTGGTTGCCGCAGGCCTCCTTTTCTTGCTGGTCGGGCTTGCCCTGGGCCTTTCGTTGGGCTCCGTATCCTTGCCCCTCAGGTATGTGATTAGGGCGCTCGCCAAAGGGCCGTCTAGAGCCGCGGTTCCTTCTACAGATGAAACCGAGGCCCTGGCCGGAGCCATCCTTTGGACCTTGCGGTTTCCCCGGGTTCTCCTTGCCTTTATCGAGGGCGCAGGCTTGGCCGTAGCCGGTTCCGTCATGCAGGGGCTCTTCAGGAACCCGATGGCGGACCCGTATGTCCTGGGAGTGTCGTCCGGGGCCTCGTTAGGCGCGGTGCTGGGCATTGCATTAGGCCTGGGAGGGGTTTTCGGTATGTGGTCCCTGCCTGCCCTAGCCTTCGCAGGTGCCCTCGGTTCGGCGGCCCTGGTCTATGCCCTCTCAACTCACCGTAAGCGCACGGACACGTGGACGCTGCTGCTCGCCGGTATCGCGGTCTCAAGCCTGATCTCCTCGCTCATAGCGTTCATCATGGTAATCGCGCGAGAGCGCGTGGATGAGATCGTGTTTTGGACCATGGGGGCCCTGTCGCGGGCGTCGTGGATGAGCGTCGCCGCTTCACTCGCCTACACCGTCCCCGGCCTCATCGCGCTCTTCAGACACGCGCGGGCCCTAAATGCCCTCTCTTTCGGAGAAGAACCGGCTTTCCACATGGGAGTGCAGGTTGAAGAGGCGAAGAGGACTCTCCTTTGGACGAGCTCCCTCGTGGTGGCAGGCGGAGTCGCCTTCACGGGACCCATAGGCTTCATCGGGCTGATTGTACCCCACGCCGTGAGACTAGTGGCCGGCCCGGACCACCGGTGGCTCATGCCGCTCTCCGGGTTATTCGGTGGAAACGCGCTCCTCTTCGCGGACCTGGTGGCCAGGGTGATCGCGCCGCCCAGAGAGATGCCGGTGGGAGTTATCACCGCCCTCTCCGGCGCTCCTTTCTTTCTCTACCTGCTTGCGCATTCGAGGAGGCGGCGAGAGTGAGCGGAGGCAGAGTAACCGTACAAGACTTGGTTTTCAGGCGCGGAGGGCGAGAGGTCCTGAAGGGCATCTCATTTGAAGTTGAGCCGGGCCGGGTGGCCGCCGTTGTTGGGCCCAACGGCGCGGGGAAGAGCACTCTGCTCAAGGTCATCTCCGGGTACCTGAAGCCTGCAAGCGGCAGCGTTACGGTATGCGGTGTCGACCCTGCTTCACTTCATCCTTCTGAACGTAGCCGGCTGGTTACTTACTCAGGCGACGAACCGGACCCTGCATTTGCTTTTACGGTGCAAGAGACGGTGGAGATGGGGAGGGTTGCCGCAGAAGCGCCTGTGTCACGGGCCGACCTCGCAGGAGCGCTCGAGGAAGCCTTGGAGGCTCTTCAGCTTGCCGGCCTGCGTGACCGCCCCATAACATCCCTTTCATCGGGCGAACGGCAGAGGGTCTACCTTGCCCGCGCACTGTACCAGGACCCTCTGGTCATCCTCCTGGACGAGCCGACGACCCACCTCGATATGGCATACGAAGTCCATGTGGCCGGGATGATCAGGGACCTTGCACGACGTGGAAAAACGGTCCTCACTGTGGTTCACGACCTGAACTTGGCTTTGCGCTGCGCAGACCGCTTGGTTTTCCTGAGAGACGGGAGGCTTCTCTACAATGTAGCACCCGGCGATGTTACCTCGGAGATCGTCGGAGACATCTACGGGGTGGAAGTCCGGGTGGCTTCCCACCCGGTGCTTGGAACACCCTTCGTTACACCGCCTTCTTCAAGGAAGGCCTAGCCTCACCTAGATGCGGTTCACGAGGTCCCTGCGCGCCTACCGCAGGGGTCACCGGATGAGGGGAGTGAACCTCACACGGGAACCGGGCCTCAGCTGGGCCGCAAGAGAAAGGTCCTCATCTATGACCCCTGCTATCCGCCTGTAGCCGCCGCTCGTTTGGGCGTCGTGGAGAAGCAGGACCGGGGATCCGCCGGACGGCAGCTGCACTATGCCGGGTACCACCGGCGATGACAGGATATCTCCGCCCCCAATACCTTCTTCAGGCAGTTTTCCTTCCAGCCGGATGCCCATGCGGTCTGAGTCGTTCCTCACGGAGAAGACGCGATTGCACAGTGAACCCAGCGCGCTCTGTCCTCCTAAAGACTTGGACTCCGGTCCGGGAGCGACTCTTAAAGAGGGAGAATCCTCCGCCAAGAAGCGGCTTAGCCTTTCCGGCCACTCCGTCAGGTAGCGCGGTGCCTTTGCCGGAATCCCCTCTCTGCCCTGAGACCAAGCTCCCGGTCCTATGTCCAACACGTCTCCGGGGCGGAGCGGCCTGCCCCTGAAACCTCCAAAGGAGCCGCGGGTGTATGTGGACGCGGAGCCGAGGACTTCGGGCACACTGAATCCGCCTGACACGGCCAGGTACATCCTACAACCCGACGGGGGCGAGCCTATCTCAACCACCGAACCTGCGCTCACCGTTACGGGTTCGTACATGGAAACCGGCATGCCGTCGACGCTTACCGGGCAAGGGGCCCCTGTCACGGCTATGACTACGTCAATAAGCGCCCTCATTCTTGCTCCCCAGAGCGTCATCTCCAGGGCAGGTGCGTTGGGCCTGTTGCCGCACAGCAGGTTGGCCAGGATAAACGAGAATGCGTCTGCTGCCCCGGATAGGGGGACCCCCAGTTTTCGATAGCCTCTACGGCCGCCGTCCACAATGATGGAGAAGAGGCCGGGGCTCTCTACTTCGAAGGCAGGGACTGAAAGACAGGGCCTGCACTCACGGGCAAGTTCTTGCGGAAGCCTAGGTCCCGATGGCGGCAGGGATCCGTTGTCCGGCTTGAGTCCGTCCGAGGCCAGAAGAAAACCCTCGTCATCCACCGGCACTTCACCCGCCGGCACACTATCTACCGGAACAAACCGCACCGTGTCTCCCGGATGCAGGAGAGACGGATCTTTGCGGAAGGGATCAAAGAGCTTGAGCGGCGTCCGCCCGATGATCCGCCAGCCTCCCGGGCTCTCCCAAGGGTATATGCCCGTCTGGCGTCCGGCGATGCCCACTGAGCCCGCCGGCACGGATGCCCGGGGCACCGGGGTCCTCGGCAAGGCGATCTCCGGGTCCAGACCTCCCAGGTAAGGAAAACCGGGTGAAAAGCCAATCATGTACACCCTGTAGCCGGGCTTTGAGTGGCGGCGGACTATCTCTTCGGGGCTCATCCCGAGGTGCTCGGAGGCCCACCTGAGGTCGGGCCCTTCATCGCCCCCGTACTTAACGGGGACGCGGACCTCGCGGCTACTAAAGCTCTTTGTCTGTCCGTCGAGGGCCTTGTCCGAAGAAGGCTCGTGTATGCCCGAACTCCCGGATCCCGTGAGGCCCAAGAGGATGCCTTTCGCGTACGCGCCCAGCCATGCGGCGCTTATCTTAGCCGGATCGAAGTGTATGCAGAAAGACGAATACGCCGGCTGGACCTCTTCGACGCCAGGGACTCCTGCCGCTTCGATCCTGCGGCAGGCGCGGAGGACGATCTCATTGACTTCTTCCGAGATATCTTGAGAAAGAGTTACGAGGAGCGCTCTGTCGCCCATGGGGCTCAGCACAGGGCTATCCACCGCGTATCCCTCCACCTAGACCTCTGCGTTGCAGAAGACCCGCTTCTTAGAAGAAATCACTCTATCCCGATTGCTTTCCGTATGCCTGTTATTTCGATTCCTGCTTCTTTCAGGGCCGAGCAAACGCAAACTGCGATATCCAGAGCTCCAGGCGTGTCGCTGTGGATGCAGATGGTGTCTACCTTGAGGGGTACGTGAGTGCCGTCCATCGAGGTTACCTTGCCCTGCGTGACCATCTGCACGGCGCGCTTCGCGACTTCCGAAGGCTCAGAGATGAGAGCCCCGGGAGTCCCGCGCTTGGCCAGGTTCCCGTCGCTCGTGTAACCCCGGTCGCAGAAACCTTCGGAAGCGACAGGTATGCCTATTCTCTTGGCTGCGTCGATCATTAGCGAGTTGGCCAGACCGACGAGCACCAGCGTCTCACCTTTTCGCATAGACCTTGCCACGCCTCTCGCCACCGCCATGGCTATAGACTCATCCACCGAAGCCATGTTGTAGAGCGAGCCGTGGGGCTTCACATGTGTGAGGGGCTGTCCGTGATACTCTGCGAACACCCGGAGCGCCCCGATCTGGTACATCATGAAGGCTTCGATCTCCGCGGGCGACATCCGCATTTCCCTCCGGCCAAATCCCTGGAGGTCAGGGAAGCCGGGATGGGCGCCTATGCCTACTCCGTGCCGGGCGCAAGCCGCGGTTATGCTCTCCATGACCAAAGGATCTCCGGCATGGGTGCCGCAAGCCACGTTGGCCGAGGACACGTATGGGAGCAGGGCCTCATCGTCGCATATCTTCCAACGGCCGAACGCTTCCCCCGTATCGGTGTTCAGGTCAACCCGCATGGATACGTCCCCCAATCCTTAAAGACCGTCACAGAAAGCATTTATACTCCACGGTCATCAGAAATCCTGGAAAAGGGGAGAATAGGAGATAAAGAGCGTGTCCATGTAACGTGTCCACGTAAAGAGATGGCGGTGGGGAGCCTTTGCGCGAGCGTGCAACTCGTGATGACTGGGCCGTACGTATCGTCTTGGCCCTCATCGTCCTTGTAATAGGGGTCCAGATTTCCCTGCGCTTTGAGAACCTGAGGCGCTTCCTCAACGTGTCCATACGCATGGAGGGAGAGGCGCTGTCTGAATCCGTGCCCGGTCTTTCGGAAGAGGCTTACCCTTGGCTCGAATGGCCGCCTCCCGATGCTTCGTCTCACAATGAGGCGTGGGCTACGCTGTATCTCAGGTTCCTGGGCGAGCCTCCTTCCACGGCCTGGGTGCTCCTTGATGGAAGGGTCGCCAAGAGGCTCGGGCCGGAAGGCGGGACGGTGACCGTAAAGAGCTGCCACGTGATAGAAGTCTACAGCCCCGGTGCCGAGGTAAGCGTGCTCGTTTCGGCGGCAACTCCAAACCTGCTGGAGCCTGCCCCGGGGAGGTGGGTCGTCGCCCGGGAGAGGGTGGAGATCGGCGAGGTCCGGCTGCGTGGACCTCAGGATACTGAGTGATCTCGGAAGGAGATCTGTACCTCCTCAAAGAACCGTACATCGTTATGAGAGAACGACGTCTACAAGTGGCTATTGACGGTCCGGCCGGCGCGGGGAAGAGTTCGGTCGCAAAGACAGTAGCCAAGAAACTGGGCTATACCTATCTAGACACGGGGGCCATGTACCGCGCGCTGGCCCTTACTGCGGTTTCACGGGGGATCCCGCTGGATGACCCCCGGCGCCTCGGCGAGATGGCCCGGTCAATCCTGATGACCGTCCGAGATGAAAAAGGGCTCTTCAGAGTATGGGTGGACGGCGAAGAACTCACGGACAGGCTCCGCGACCCCGGCACCGACAAGGCGGTCAAACTCCTGGCAATGCACCGTCCAGTGAGGGAGGTCCTGGTCGAGATCCAGCGCTCTCTTGCAATCGAAGGCGGCGTGGTGATGGAGGGCCGGGATATCACGAGCGTTGTGCTTCCCGACGCGGAAGTCAAGATCTTCCTAACCGGCGATGTAAGGGAGAGGGCCCGCAGGAGATGGCAGGAGCTTCAGGCGAAAGGTGTGAAAATCCGCTGGGAAGAAGTCCTTGACGAACTCATCCAGAGGGACCGCAAGGACTTGGAGCGCGAGTGGGGTAAGCTGGTGAGAGTCCCCGACGCCCATCTTGTGGATACCACCGGGAAGACGCAAGATGAGGTTGTGGCCGAAATCCTGAAGCTGTGCGAGGAGAAAGAGATTGCTCTACGAAGTCGCTAAACATGTTCTGGGGGCGTTGGCCCACCTTCTCTTCCGCGTGACCATACGAGGTGCGTCGAGCGTCCCTGCCGAAGGCCCGGTAGTCCTCTGCGCGAACCACATCGCCTGGTGGGACCCTGTGCTCATGGCCATTGCGGTGAAACGCCCGGTGTATTTCATGGCCAAGAAAGAGCTCTTTCGCTATCCCTTCCTCGCGTATCTTTTCCGGAAGCTTAACGCTTTTCCCGTGAACAGGGGGAAGCCTGATTTAGGCGCCGTCAAAGCGGCGCTCGGCGTACTGCAGCAAGGTAACATACTCGGCATTTTCCCGGAAGGGACGAGACAGAAGAATAAGGAGCAGCTCGGCGAGATGCACGCCGGAGCGGCTCTCTTCGCGCTAAAGACCGGAGCCCCCGTTGTCCCAGCCGCGATCCGGGGCACATATAGGATCGGCAGGCCGGTTGTCCTCGTGTTTGGGGAAAGCATCAGGCTCGAGCCCCGGACCGGCAAGACATCGGTTGACATGGAAGCGGGCGCGCGTGTAATCGAGAGCGCCATTTTCCGGCTGTGGGAAAGCACAAAGGAGGAAAGCGGCGTAGCGGCTCGCGAGGTTGGGTCATGCTGAGAATCAAGGTGATGGAAGGGGCCGGTTATTGCCGGGGAGTCCAAAGGGCCATAGACCTTGTTGAAAGGGCTCTCCAAGAAGGGCCGCACCCCGTGTGGACCCTAGGTCCGGTCGTGCACAACCCGGTCGTAGAGGCCGACCTTGCGGCCAAAGGATTGAGAAAAGCACGTGACCCCGAGGACGCCCACTGTGGCACCTTGATACTTAGGAGCCACGGCACGTCCCTCGAGGAGATGGCCCGGGTCCCGGACGGCACAGAGACCATCGATACCACCTGTCCCTTTGTAATGCGCAGCCAGAGGCTCGCCGAAGAATATGCGGCTAAGGGATTTGCCGTCGTCCTAGTCGGAGACCCGGATCACCCAGAAATGAAGGCCGTTATTTCTCGCGCGGGAGAAAGCGGAGTCTGCGTCCGCGATCCTTCTGAGATCGAACCGCTCATATCGCTTCTTAAGGGCCGCCAGGTTGTAGTCCTGTCGCAGACGACAGGCAGAAGGTCAAATGTTGAAAAGGTGCTTCAGGCCTTAAGACAAGCAGGTATTTCCGCTCAATCAGAGAATACTATCTGCACCGTAACCCACGAAAGGCAGGAAGCCATCGCCGAACTGGCAAGAGAGTGCGATGTGGTCCTCGTGGTCGGAGGAAGGACAAGCGCCAACACGAGGCAGCTCTTGAGAATTGCCGGTGAATGCGGGGCCCAAGCATATCTCGTGGAGTCTCTTCAAGACGTTTCCCCGGAGTGGTTCTTGGGGAAGCGGACGGTCGGGATTGCCGCTGGCGCTTCGACTCCCGACCGGGTGATAAAGGAGGTTGTAGGCAAGGTGGAGGAAATTGGAAAATCCATCCCAGAGAAGGAGCTCGAAGACCGCAAGAGCGAGCCTCAAGTAGAGGCGGCACAAGAGACCAAAGAAGCAGTTTCGCCCGGAACCGACGCAAGCCCCGAGGGTTCCACGACTACCCAAGACTCGGGAGAGTCTCTGCCTGAGGAGAACAAGGGACCGGAAGAAGCCCAGGAAAAGGGAGAAGAAGCTCCTGCAGGCGGAGAGCCCAAGACGAAGGACGAGGGCGGCGAAAAAGAGGTAGCCGACGCGAAGACGGCAGAGGAACTGTACGATGAGTCCTTCCGCTCCCTAGAACCCGGCCAGATCATTAAAGGGCGCGTAGTGTCGGTTGACGACAACGGCGCTCTGGTCGACGTGGGGGCCAAGTCGGAGGGTATCATCCCCGCTTCCGAGCTGAACAGGAAGAGCGCGTTTGGCAACGTAACGCTGTCGCCGGGCGATGAAATTATGGTCTATGTGGTAAGCTCCGACTCCGCCGAAGGCGGCCTGCGACTCTCCAAGAGAAGAGCAGATGAGGACCTGAGCTGGAAGAAGCTAGAAGAGGCTTACCGGGAAGGTACTGTCATAGAAGCTCCTGTATCTCAGGAAGTAAAGGGCGGCCTCGTCGTGGATGTGGGGCTTAGGGGCTTTGTGCCCGCCTCGCAGGTAGAGAGGGGCTATGTCAACGACCTCTCCAAGTACGTCGGCAAGACCTTGAGGCTCAAGGTGCTCGAACTGGACCGCAGCAAGAACCGTGTGGTGCTTTCGCAGAGAGTGGTCTTGGAGGAAGAGCACGAGAGGCTCTGCAAGGAGACCTGGGAGAACATAGCCGAAGGCCAGGTAAGGCGCGGGGTCGTGAAAGGCATCACCGATTTCGGCGTGTTCGTTGACCTGGGCGGCGTTGACGGCCTCCTGCACATTTCCGAGCTCGCCTGGGGACGGGTGAAGCATCCGTCGGAAGTCGTCCGCGAGGGTGAGGAAATAGAGGTCAAGGTCCTTAGGGTCGACAAGGAAAAGGGCAAGATCTCTCTCGGGCGGAAACAGGTGCTCCCAGATCCCTGGTTGGATGTTGAGCGGAAGTACCCGATAGGAGCAGTGGTTACCGGCGAAGTGACCAGGACCGCTCCCTTCGGCGCCTTCGTCCAGCTGGAGCCCGGAGTAGAGGGACTGGTCCACATATCTGAGATCGCCCATCATCACATCGCCAAGCCGGAGGACGCCATCTCGCCGGGAGATGTGGTGAGGGTTAAAGTGCTTAGGGTGAGAGCGGATGAGCGGAGGATCAGCCTCTCCGTGAAGCAGGCAGACCAGATCGTGGTTGAGGGTGGTGAGCCCAAGGAGAGCCCCGTCGAGGCTGAGCCCCGTGAGGAAGAAGTGAAACCCGAACCGGCCGTCGCTCCCGAAGCCCCGGAAGCTTTGGAGCCGCCGGATAAGCTCGAGGCCCCCGAAGAGCCGGGGACGCCCGATCTCGTAGTAGAGGTACCCGGGGCGCCGGAAACTCCGGAAGCGCCCGCAGAGCCGGAGACCTTGGAGGAGCCTGAGAAGGCCGAGGAACCCCCCGAGGCCTAAGATTGGCCCACACTCCCGCATACAGTCTTAAGTCAACCCGAGTGGGAAGGGCCGGAGAAACGGCGCCTTCCCACTTGCTACTTTCGTAGACTGCCGCGGCAGGTTAGCCCACACGAATAGACCCCAAAGCCCCAAGGAAGCCTAATCCCTGACAGACTAAGGGGGGATTGTCCTTGGGTTTACCCGTTGGAACCATTGTCCTCATCATAGTCGCCATCCTGGTTTTCTTTGGCGTGCTGCACCGGGTGCTCGACAGGATGAGGCTTTCAGACAGGGCCGCGCTTGTCATTATCCTCTTGATGGCCGCAGGAACGTTCATTGATATCCCCGTTTCGAGAGGGGCGATACCGGTTTCCATCAACGTGGGCGGAGCCCTTGTACCGCTTGCGGTGGCCATCTGGCTCACTGTGACCGCCGAGGATGGAGGCGACCGTCTGAGGGCCATCCTGGCGCCCGTTATCACCGGAGGAGTCATATGGGGCTTAAGCAAGGTGCTCAATCCCGAGGAGCAGCTTATGTCTGTACCCCCTATGATCATCTTTGGCCTGGCTGCGGGGGTCATCGCTGCTCTCTCGGGGCGGTCGAGACGGGCCGCATTTGTCGGCGGCGTGGGCGGCATTATCGTAGCCGACATAATCCACTGGATCGAGCTTCTTAGCACCGGAATCCCCGGAAGCGTGGACTTCGGCGGTGCCGGCACTTTTGATGCCACGGTTATAGCCGGGGTCCTTGCCGTCGGCCTGATCGAAATCGTGGGAGAAGCCAGGGAGCATGTGGTCAAGCAAGGCGCGGGGGAGCATGAAGACCGCCGGCGCGAGCGTCTAGGAGAAGGCAGAGAAGACGCAGGAGAGAGCAGAGAAGACGGGAGGGATGAGCGTGAGTAGGTTAAGGACCAGGCGCATAATCGCCGTCTTCATCATCATCTCGGCGGTCGGGGCGGGCGTCTACGCCTTAATGAACTCGGGCCGGTCGCTCACGACCGC
>DUSU01000080.1 GCA_012842425.1 Candidatus Fermentithermobacillaceae bacterium
GTAAGCGTGGTAACACGTTTAGCTGACCGGTACTAATAGGTCGAGGCCTCGACCCTTGTGCTTAAGTCAGTTCCGCAAGGAGCGCTCTTGCAGAGAGCGACATCTCTTAAGTTGAAAAGTTTCCGGTGGCGATGGCGGAGGGGTCACACCCGTTCCCATTCCGAACACGGCCGTTAAGCCCTCCAGCGCCGATGGTACTGGGTTTACCCGGGAGAGTAGGACGCTGCCGGATCTAAATTGAAACCCCGCTCATGCAAATGAGCGGGGTTTACCTTTTGCATCCGCATTGCTAATTGCTATTGGTCTGCATCCGATATTGCTATTCGGCCAATTGCTTCCGCTACTGCTATTCGGCCCTGTTGCTGCTTGGTCTCCCGCCGTTCACGTCGGTCGCTATTCGCGCCTATGGGCATCCGGGCCGTGGATGACCCACAAACAAGTGGATAGCTCACAAAATGTATGTTGACACTTGGCAACGGTACATTTTCTGAAGGACCCCCAGCTGTCATGGTTCACAGGAAGTATGTTGCCACTCAGCAACGGTACATTCTCAGCCGGACGAGGGCTGCCGATCCATCGCGAAATGCATATTGCCCCCCGAGTATGGTGCATTTTTGGTGGGTTCGGTAGGGGGTACGGACAGAAGGGGACGGAAGGAGACGGCAGGGGGTAGCCGAGGGGTACGGCCAAGACGTGCATCGCCGGCAAGAGTGTTGAGCTGCAGCTGGCCTAGCCTCCGATGCTCCTCACAAACTCCACTGCGATCGAAGCGACCTCGCGGACGTAGGTGAGATCGACCTTCTCCGCTACGTCTGCGCGCGAATGAATCCAGCTTAGGTCCAGCATCCAGTAACGATTGGCTCTTGCGAAGGATATTGCTTTCCAAGGTTTCTTGAACATCAGGTGGTCCGATGGGTAAAACGGAGTGACGGAGGCTTCCATTTCCCGTGCTGCGGAGGTGCTCAAGATCATCTGGGCGAGGTCTTTGTCTCCGGATACGTAGACTCTCTTGCCTCTCCCGACGCAGTCGAAGTTGATCATGAACGAGTTGGAGGGATCGAAGTTGACACCCGGGAGTCCGCGACCTCGCCTTCCGAGAAAGTGCCTGGAGAAAGAAAGCGAACCGAAGAGACCTTCCTCTTCGAAGTTGAAGAAAACGGGGACGACATTTACGTTGGAAACCGATCTGAGATGTCTCGCGCACTCTAGGACGGCAAAGACACCTGAGGCGTTGTCATCTCCCCCGGGGGATGTGTTGCCGTAGAGGAAGAAGCCCGTCGCTCCGGAAGCCAATACCCCGACTAACGGGGAAACGCGATCCGCGATCGTGAGAACTCCGAGCATGAAGACCACCACGATCAGACTTGCTGTGAAAAAGGAGCCCTGGAGAGGCAGAGAGACCGTATCGAAATGCGCCCCAAGTACTACGGTTGGGGCCGTGGATTCACCGGTTGCCGGCCGGACGCCGAACACGGCCAAGGGAGCCCCTCTCCTCATGCTGTTTGCCGCTTTGAGCATCGGCCCAAGAAAGAGCGCGCCTGCAATAGGAAGGGACAGCTGACCGATCGCAATCCAGTACGCTACCGCAAGAACCGCAAGTCCCACCGCAAACGCCGCTGGCAAAAGGGCGAAAGGTGGATCCGCATGGATATGTGCAACGTACCCCTCACGTTCGAGAGATTCCTTTAGGAAGCCGGCCGCCTCGAGATTGCCTTTTGTGCCTGCAAGTCGGCCGAACCGACAGAACCTAAGGAACTGCATACGAAGGTCCTCCGCATTAGGGTGTTGGGATTCTGTTTCTTGGGGCACTGTTGTTCCCGGCACGTTTCCTATCCCTTCCTCCTGGTCCCGAGGCTCTGTGTTTCCCTAGTTCGAGGCTTCTACCAGGCGGTGTCACGTTCCTTCTGCCAGGATTCTCACCTGGGCCGTCACGCACGGCGTGTTCTGTCGTTTTCCTGTCCCGACTCCCGGTGTGGCGCTGACTGGCGCTGTAGAATGCTGTTGACAAGTCTGGGGATAAGTGCCATCTCCTGTGAATAACAGGGAGGAATGGGGGATTGAGGCTGGGTCATTCCGCCTGCCTCTGACCTCGCTGGCACTTCGGGGGAAAGCGACCTGCCATTCATCCGGTCGCTAATAGGATCCAGCCGATTCCAGCTCCGTCCATGGAACACGATATACACGAGGCCTGTCCTACTATGAAAAGACCTGCATATGACCGATTTATGCCAGGGATTTCCGCGGCAGACCGGGGCATGCGGTGTTATTATGTAAACTGTGACCCGATAGGGTCATGCAGGCACAAATCACCCAAGTCAACAGGGAAGGGGAGAGATGACAAGTGGTAAAGCGCATCAGCGTAGCAGTGATGGTGGCACTTATGGCTGTCATGGCACTGGCGCCGTCCGCGATGGCAGCACCTCAATCGTCTCAACAGCCTGACATCAACTGGCGTGAGGCGCCGTGGCAAGCCAGGTGGGAGCCGTTTCCGATCTGGCCCGGTTGGGCACAGGTCCCGAAGAATGGCACCGGGCTGCAGTACTGGCTCGACTACTCGGCTGAGACCAACGAGCTTATCCTTACCGTCTACAATCCGACGCGCAGGCCCATCAAGGTTACCACTCCCAGTGGGATGCAGACAGATTTCGCGCTTTGGAGAAACGGCACGGTAGCCTACAGGGCGACCTACGGCAAGGTGTTCACTCAGGCACTCAAGGAGACGTTCAGGGCAGGCCAGAGCAAGACCTACAAGCAGGCACTTCCCATCGAGCTCCGTCAAGGCACTTACTTCGCCCAGGCCTACTACATCGCCGAGACCAAGTGGGCACCTGTGGCGTCAGCCTACATCAACCTGCGTCCCAGGCAGGCAAAGGACCCCTTTGAGTACAGCGTAGAGTATATAGGGCCCAGCTGGTGGAGCCGGAGCCCCAAGCTGCGGGTTACCATAAAGAACACTTCGGACAAGGACATCACCCTGCCCTACCAGTATGGGTACCAGGTCCTCGTGAAGAAGGCAGGCGACAGGGACTACAGGGGTGACGTTGGAATCGGCCAGTCCATCGGGACCATCGAGGCCGGCGCAACCAGGTATGTGTTCATACCGCTCGATCCCCTGGAGCGAGGCAGCTATCAGGTGGATGTCCGGTCCAACGTGGGAACCGGTTATTACCGTGTGGTCAGCCAGTCTTGGTTCTATGTCTGGTAAGTATGCGGCGAGTTTCCGCTGAGTAGCGGACCAAGGAAGGTGGCTCCCAAGGCGGGAGCCACCTTATGTGTCTCATCACGGTGGTTTCCCTTGCACCCACCGCTGGCGAATTGATAATATGCCCGAGGAGCTTTCTTTATCGCTCTTCAGACTTTTTTCTAAGGTGGCTCCGGCGTTCAGGCAGCGTCTCATGTTCGTTGGTGTTCCTTGGTGTTCTGAGTGGTATTCTATCGAGTGCACCAAGGTTGCCTTACGGCTTTGACGTGTCTCTGTAGTTCCTTCATGAAAATCTTTGAGGTTTCTTTTCAAGCGTAGGAGGAGATGGCTTTGAAAGAGTACTCTACGGACAACATCCGAAACATTGCTCTTATCTCTCACGGTGGAGCCGGAAAGACTACGCTGGGCGACGCGATGTTGTTCGTATCCGGCGGAAACGACCGCTTCGGTCGGACCGATGACGAGACGTCAGTCCTTGACTTCGACCCCGAGGAGCAAAGAAGAAAGACCACCATTTCAACATCTATAGCTCCCATTGAGTGGAAGGGTAAGAAGCTCAATATCCTGGATACCCCGGGGTATTTCGACTTCGTCGGCGAGGTCCGTTCGGCGCTTCGCGTCTGCGACGGCGCGATCGTGGTTGTCGATGCAACAGGAGGAATTGAGGTCGGGACCGAGCTCGTGTGGCAGTACGCCAACGAGTACGACATCCCCCGCCTCATTGTCGTCAACAAGCTCGACAGGGAGAACACGGATTTCCAGACAACCGTCGACCAGATCAACGAGGCCTTTGGAGGTCGCGCTACTCCTCTCTACCTGCCTGTTGGAAAGCAAGCGAACCTCAAAGGGATCGTGGACGTCATAAGAGGCGTCATGCTTACCGCCGGCCCCAACGGCAAGTTTACCGAGGGCCCTGTCCCCGACGACATGGCCGGGCAGGTGTCGGACGTCAAGGAGCAGCTTAAGGAAGCCGCCTGTGACGGCGATGACGAGCTGATGGAGAAGTACCTTGAGGAAGGGGATCTGTCCGACGAGGAGATCCTGAGGGGCTTGCGCCTGGCTTCTTCCAAGGGACGGATACACCTCGTAGTGCCCGTCGCAGCCGCCAAGCTCATCGGTATCGCCCAGCTAATGGATGCCGCGGTTGATTACCTGCCTTCGCCGAAGGCCGTGCCACCCGTCAAGGGGACGGTTCCGGGGCAAGAGGCCGAGGTCGAGCGAGAGGCTTCCGAGTCGGCTCCGTTCTCCGCGCTCGTGTTCAAGACTACTGCGGACCCGTACGTCGGCAAGCTCACTCTCTTCAGGGTGTACTCAGGCAAGTTCGCTTCCAACAGCACGGTCCTCAACTCCACCCGGAACAAGGTTGAGAGGATCGGCCAGCTTTACACGATAAAGGGCAAGACACAGGAACCTGCGGCAGTGGTGAACGCCGGTGATATCGGCGCCGTCGCGAAGCTCCAGGATACTCTCACGGGAGATACCCTCTGCAAGCAAGAGGAACCCGTTGTGTTCAGCCCCATCAAGTTCCCGCCGCCCATTTACTCGGTTGCCGTACGTCCAAAGACAAAGGGCGACGAGGATAAGATCTCTTCCGGCCTTACCAGGCTCACCGAAGAAGATCCCACGATTACCGTTGAGAGGAACGCCGAGACCGGCGAAACCATCCTTTCCGGACTTGGCGAGGTCCACGTGGACGTGACCACGGGCAAACTCAAGAGGAAGTTTGGAGTTGACGTGGACCTTACGACTCCCACGATCCCCTATCGCGAGACCATCAAGGGCTCTTCCAAGGCGGAAGGACGGCACAAGAAGCAGACCGGAGGCCGCGGGCAGTTCGGTCACGTCTGGATCGAGTTCGAGCCTACCGAAGCCGAGTTTGAGTTTGTCGACAAGATCTTCGGCGGCGCCGTTCCCCGTCAGTATATCCCGGCCGTTGAGAAGGGCTTGCGCGAGGCCATGGTGGAAGGCGTCCTAGCCGGGTATCCTGTTACCGGACTGAAAGCCACCCTGTACGACGGCTCTTACCACCCTGTAGACTCGTCTGAAATGGCTTTCAAGATCGCCGCTTCTCTGGCGTTCAAGAAGGGATGCATGGAGGCCAATCCCATCCTGCTCGAACCCATCATGAGGCTCGAGGTCACTGTTCCCGAGCAGTTCATGGGTGATATCATGGGAGACCTCAACAAGAAGCGCGGAAGGATCCAGGGTATGGAGGCGCGTGGGCACTTCCAAGTCATCAAGGCCACCGCGCCACTTGCCGAGCTCCAGAAGTACGCGATTGACCTGAGGTCTATGACTCAAGGTAGGGGTCTCTTCACTATGGAGTTCGACCACTACGAAGAAGTACCCGGAAACATCGCCGAGACCATAATAGAGGAAGCCAAGAAGCGCAAGGAGCAGGAGAAGTAACAAGTCGGAATGCAGCGCTTGGGCTTCCTCTTGCCCGTAGGCCGATGGATCAAGTGGCTGATATGAGAAGAGTCCCGGCTCTCGGCCGGGACTCTTTTACTGCCACTGCTTTTGGATTTCGACGTTACTGTAGTAGTACTTGATGATGTCCTCCGCGGATTTTCCCCGTTGGGCGAGGATAAAGGCCCCCCACTGGGACATGCCGACGCCGTGGCCGTAACCCCGGCCTTTCATGACGATGGAGTCACCCGACATCGACACCGAGTCCAAGAGCGTGGACCTCATTTTCGCCGCGCCGAGCGCCACTCTAAACGAAGGAGCGGGGACCTCCTTTCCGTTTACGATGAGCGTCTCTGCCCTGCCGGAGGGACCTTTTCGGCCGATCTTGATGGACTCAACGCGGTCTATCGGAACTCCGACTTGGGTGCAAGCCTGTGCCACTTCGGAGTTTGAGAAGGTCCGGTACCACGTCTGGGTAGGTTCCTTCTGGACGTCGTCCTTGGGAGCCACATAAGGGGTTTTCTCCTTGTTGTAGCCCAGGCCCTCAACCGCGCTGGCGGTAACGCCTCCGGAACTCGCGTGGAACCAAGCGTTTATGGGCTCGCCGCCGTAGAGTACTATCTGCCCCCTGGTCTCCCTGACTGCCTGCTTCACCCTATCGTTTACCCTCTGAGCGTTGTAGGCCTGGAATTCGTTAGGATCGGTGCTGGCCTGTGTCCCCCTCTTGGGGACTCCGCTCTCGCTCATCTTCTTGAGGGTGAACGTCCGGGCGACTATCGCCTGGGCGCGCAGGGCCTCTAAGGGCCACGTGGGATCCATCTCCGCGGCAACCACGCCTTCCAGGTACGTCTCAAGCGGCATGTTCTGTACTTCGCCGGTTTCATGCATGTAGACCGAAATAGTGGGTTCGCTATTGGGCAGATCTGTTTTCTTGGGAGGAGTCCGGAGCCCCCTTACCACGAAGGCGAGAACGATCGCCAGCGCTATTCCGGGCACCCAAAGCCACTTCTCGCTCTTAAAAGATGCGCTCCAGGGCTTTCGATTCGACATCATCCATACCCCCATGAAACGATTCCCGGCGGCTGCATGAGGCCGGTAAATGAATGGGCATATCTACGCATTAGGCTTCCCCGCTCAAGCATGTAAAACCCTTGGATCGTCTTGGCTCTCCGGAGCTTAGCGTGTTAGCATTCGAGGTGACGCGATGTTGTGCAAAAGGCCACTCGACACGGAATACTGAGAAGGGGTGAGCGGCGTGAATTACGACATCATTGTTGTAGGCGGTGGTCCCGCGGGGATGACCGCAGCGATATATGCCGGAAGAGCAGGTTGGAAGACTCTCTTGATTGACCCCATGGGCGGTGGCGGCCAGCCGAGCATGGCCGACATGATCTACAACTACCCCGGTTTCCCGAATGGGATAGGCGGCCCGGAACTCATGGACCTTATGGCCCGTCAGGCCAAGGCTTTTGGCGTGAAGATAGAGTACGAGGAAGTAATCAGGATAACTCAGGAGGCCCAGGACAGCGGGGCAAGCGGGGAGGCCGGCCTTAAGGTGAGCACCGGTGACGCGGAATACACCGCGCGGGCGGTTGTGTACGCAGCCGGGACGCTTCCAAGGAAGCTGGGGGTGTCCGGAGAGGAGAAGTACCTGGCCAAGGGGATCAGCTTCTGCGCCACGTGCGACGGCGCGCTATTTAGGGACAAAGTTGTGGCCGTGGTCGGCGGAGGAGACTCTGCCCTATCTGAAGCCGTCTTCCTCACCCAGTTCGCCAAGGAAGTCCTTCTCATCCACAGGCGCGATGAGTACAGGGCCGGAGCCGCCAACGTGAAGCTCGTCGATCAAAACCCCAAGATAAAGCAGCTTAAGTCCACGGTAGTCGAGTCCGTGAGGGGAGATGAGGTCCTAACCGGCATCTCGGTGAGGGACCTCAGGACCGGAGAAGTTCGCGACCTGGAAGTCCAGGGGCTGTTCCTTTACGTCGGCTGGATGCCCAACGTTGAACCCGTGAGGCACCTTGTAGAGACGGACGAATACGGCTATGTGCTGACCAATGAAGATATGTCTACAAAGACACCGGGCCTTTTTGTGGCCGGCGATGTTAGGCGAAAGCCGCTCCGTCAGATAACAACGGCCGTGGGCGATGGAGCCGTTGCGGTCTGGTCGGCCGAGAAGTATCTCCTTGAACGAGGCTAGATATGAGGCCGGTCGTACACCTGCTCCCGAAAGTGAAGCACAGGGTGTTCAGCGGACACCCGTGGATATTCTCAACCGAGATAGGGTCCGTGGATGGGGCGTTCAGCCCGGGAGATATCGTCGAGGTCAGGGACCCCAGGGGTATATTTGTGTGCCTCGGCTACATTAACCCTGAGTCAACCATCACGGTAAGGGTCCTGTCTCGAGAAGACCGAGATATAGACGAAGCGTTCTTCAAAGAACGCGTACGGCAGGCGGTTGAGTACAGGCGTTTCCTCTTCGGCCTTAGTGGCTCCTTCGGAGACGACCCCGGCGGGTACAGGCTGGTCTACTCGGAAGGCGACTTCTTGCCGGGGCTCGTCGTCGACATCTTTGCCGGATATGTCTCCTTCCAGACACTTACGCTGGGGATTGACCGGTGGAAAGAGACGCTCATCGAGGCCGTAAACGAGTATGTGAGCCCTAAAGGCATCTACGAGAGGAATGACGCGCCGGTGAGGAGGCTGGAGGGCATGAGCCTCCGGACCGGGTACCTGGGCGAACCGTTCGACCCGGTTATCGAGATGGATGAAAACGGTGTCACCGTACTCGTGGACATCCAACGGGGCCAGAAAACGGGTTACTTCCTTGACCAGTCCGAGAACAGGCTCCTCATCCGGAAGCATCTCGCAGGAAAATCCGTCCTCGATGCTTTCTCCTATTCGGGCGGATTCGGTCTTTCTGCCCTCAAGGGAGGGGCCTCGGGCGTGCTCTTCATGGATGCCAGTGAAGCAGCTCTCGACCTTGCCAGGGCGGCTGCCGGCAGGAACAGATTCTCAGGAGGAGCGTCCTTTGAGATGGCCAATGCATTCGATGCGCTTCGTGACTATGAGCGGAGCGGTCGGAAGTTCGGGGCGGTGCTCTTGGACCCGCCGGCCTTCGCGCGCTCGAGAAAGATGGTAGAAAGCGCTCTTGCCGGGTACAAAGAGATCAACTTGCGGGCAATGAAAGTGGTCGAAGACGGTGGCATCTTGTGTACCTCGTCCTGTTCGCAGCACGTAACTCCCCAAGAATTTGACGATATGCTCGAGGAAGCGGCGAAAGACGCGAAGGTCTCCTTGAGGGTTATCGAGCGCCGCGGGCAGCGGGCCGATCACCCGGTTCTCTCAGGAGTCCCCGAGACAGAATACCTCAAGTTTAGGATGTTCCAGGTGCTCAAATGGTAGAGGGGCCGCGGAAGAACGGTACTCTTTCCTAAGACAAGAAAAACTTGATGAAAGCAAATCCTGGACGTATAATAAGTCAAAGAAAGACAAAGTAAAGGTTACCCTCTTGGGAAAGGTGGTGGATGCCGGTGGCCAGCCTGGCCGATCACATTGAGAGATATATCGAATCCCTGATAGCCGAAGGCGAGGGCGTGGCCGAAATACAAAGGGCACTCATCGCTGAGCTCTTCAGGTGCGCGCCTTCGCAGGTGACGTACGTGATAACCTCCCGGTTCTCGCCTGAGAGGGGCTACATCATCGAGTCGAGACGCGGGGGCGGAGGGTTCATAAGGGTAACAAAGGTTAGCCTAAACCCCGAGAGAGTTCGCGATGTCCTAAACGATGTGGGAAGCCATTTGAGCCAGGGGGAATCGTACGCCTACCTGGAACGGCTTCGCGAGGAAGGCCATCTGGATGAGAGGACCTATGCGGTCATGAGGGCCGCCCTGTCAAGGAACGCTCTCACGATAGGACTCCCCGACCGTGACCTCCTTAGGGCAAACATATTCAAGGCGATGCTGAACGCATATTTCTCTGTAGAGCAAAGGGAGAGTGAAGGAACATGACTTGCGAGGAGTGCGGGAAGAATCCTGCAACGGTCCGGTTTGAACAAGTGGTGAACGGCAAGAGGACGGTTATGAACCTCTGCGCTGAGTGCGCCCAGAAGAAGGGGGTTCTGAGCGTGCTCTTCCAGCCGACTTTCTCCATAAACAGCCTGCTCTCCGCCCTCTTGGGGTCACAGATGAAAGGGCTTCCCGCTGCTTCTCCGGGCGAGGAAGAGAAGCGGTGCAGGATATGTGGAATGAGCTACCGCGACTTCGCCCGCGCGGGACGCCTGGGCTGTTCGCGGTGCTATGAGACCTTTGAAGACCGGCTGGACCCGCTCCTTAGGAGGATACACGGTTCAGGGAGGCATATCGGGAAGGCGCCTGTTAAGGCAGGCGGAGCTGCAAGAACCCGCCGCGAACTGGAGGAACTAAGGAGGCAGCTTGCGGCCGCTGTTGCCGAAGAGGCCTATGAGAAGGCGGCGGAGCTCAGGGACAAGATCAAAGCCCTGGAGTCGACGTTGGGGAGGGAAGAGGAATGAGGCGCGAAGAAGGCCTGCTCGAGAATATTGTGCGGAGATCGTCGTCCCCCTGGATGGACGGTTCAGGGACCATGTCAGACGTGGTGATCTCCTCGAGAGTGAGACTTGCCAGGAATCTCCGCGACGTCGAGTTCCCTCACCGCATGGATGAGAAAGCTGCCAAGGCCGTGTTCGATAAAGTCAAGAATGCCGTCTTGGACGTAAACGCCCGGAAGGCCGTGCCTGAGCTCACCTGCATTGACCTGGAAGATGTGAGTCCCCTCGACCGGCAAGTGCTTGTCGAGAAGCATCTCATGAGCCCGCAACATGCCCAGCCTCTTCCGGGCCGCGGCCTTGTGACGCGCCCCGATGAGCGGGTTTCAATCATGGTCAATGAGGAAGACCACCTTAGGATCCAGTGCCTCTACTCCGGCCTTGAACTGGACGAAGCATATATAACTGCGAACGGGATGGACGACCTCCTGGATGAGCGGCTCGACTTCGCCTATGACGATAGGACCGGTTTTCTGACTGCGTGCCCGACCAACGTGGGCACGGGGCTGAGGGCTTCGGTGATGGTTCACCTCCCTGCCCTGGCCATTGGGGACGAGGTCTCACGGGTGCTTTCCGCAGTCAACAAGATGGGGCTCGTAGTACGGGGGTTGTACGGTGAAGGCACTGAGGGTCAGGGAAACGTTTATCAAGTGTCCAACCAGATCACGTTGGGCCAGTCTGAGAAGGAGATACTGGAGAACCTTTCGCTGATCGCGAAACAGGTTGTAGCCGAGGAAAAGCGCTACCGCGAGACCCTCATGAAGAACAGGCGGTCCGCCTTGGAAGACCGCATTTTCAGGGCGTGGGGCATACTCACAAACGCTCGCTCAATGAGTTCGGAAGAGGCCGTGAGGCTCTGGTCGGACGTAAGGCTAGGGGTAGAGCTGGGGCTTATCGACGGACCGGATGTCACGCACATCAATGAGATCCTCGTTATTGCCCAGCCGAATTTCGTGATGCGTTCTCACGGGCGGACGATGTCGTCCGAGGAGAGGGACATCGCCCGGGCAGAGCTGTTGAGGCGTCATCTCGCGAGCATGAAATCGTAAGAGGACCGTAACGTGTGAGATTTCAGGTGTTTTCGCATAACAAGAACCAGAGTGCAGGAGGGAGGTTTACTTAAGTGAATGGAAGGCCGAAGTACACAGACAACGCGTCTCGCGTCATAGCTTGGGCAGAGGAATTCGCCAAGCAATACGGCGCGGAAGCTATGGATACAGAGCATATCTTGCTGGGCCTCTTGAAAGCCGAAGGGGGACTGGCCAGGAAAGTCATGGACGCTTTGGGTGTCCAGCCCTCAGAGATCCAGGAAGAACTGAAGAAGGTCATTCAGAAGCGTCCCCCGACCAATGTAGACAGTGCCACTCCCGGGGCCAAACGGGTCATCCAGAATGCCCAGCGAGAGGCAATGGCGCTTGGGCACGGCTGGGTCGGCACAGAGCATATCCTGCTGGCCCTGCTCCGCGAGCAGGAGGGTCTGGCCGCGCAGGTGCTTAGGAAAGCAGGACTGGAGATTGAGTCCGCGAGAGAGCAAGTCATCAACTTGCTCGGGGGAATGCAGCAAGAATCTCCCCAGCAGGGCGAATCTCCCTTTCCTCCTATCCCAGGGTTTCCGGGATTTCCTGGGTTCGGCGCCCCTCAATCGCAGGAGAGGCGTGGAGACAAGAAGCGGACTCCCGCCCTTGAAACCTACGGCCGCGACCTAACGGAGCTCGCGAAGAAGGGAGCGCTTGACCCCGTTATCGGGCGCGAGAAAGAGATCGAGCGCGTTATCCAGATCCTCTCGAGGAGGACCAAGAACAACCCCGTTCTCATAGGTGAGCCCGGAGTCGGGAAGACCGCCATAGCCGAAGGGCTGGCTCAGGCCATAGCCGACGGCTCGGTGCCCGAGATGCTTAAGGACAAACGGGTTATCACCCTGGACCTGGGGTCTCTGGTCGCCGGAACGAAGTACCGCGGCGAGTTCGAGGAAAGGCTCAAGAAGATCCTGGACGAGGTCAAGAGGGACGGCAACATCATCCTCTTCATCGATGAGATGCACAACATCATCGGAGCAGGTGCGGCTGAGGGGGCCATTGATGCCTCCAGCATACTGAAGCCCCTCCTCGCGCGAGGAGAGCTCCAGTGCGTCGGAGCTACGACTTTGGACGAGTACCGGAAGCACGTAGAGAAAGATGCTGCGCTTGAGAGGCGGTTCCAGCCCGTCATGGTGGCCGAACCGACAGTCGATGAGACCATCAGCATCCTGAAGGGGCTGAAGAGCCGTTACGAAGAGCACCACAAGGTGAAGTACACCGACGAGGCCCTTGAGGCGGCAGCGAGGCTGTCCGACCGGTTCGTTTCGGACCGTTTCCTCCCGGATAAGGCCATAGACCTTATCGATGAAGCAGGTTCGAAGGTGAGAATGAAGGCGTTTGCGGCCCCCGACGGCATCAGGGAGCTCGAGCGCCAGATCGAGGAGCTGGCTAGACAGAAAGAGCTTGCCGTCGCGAACCAGGAGTTCGAGAAAGCTGCCGAGTACCGCGACAAGGAACACCGCCTGCGCAAAGAGCTGGAAGAGAAGAAGAAGAGCTGGCAGTCGCAAGAGGTGCCGACCAAGTCGACCGTTACCGAGGAAGACATCGCCGTGATCGTTTCTGACTGGACCGGAATCCCGGTCAAGCGGCTGGCGGCCGCCGAGACCGAGAGGCTCCTGCACCTTGAGGAGGAGCTCCACAAGAGAGTCATCAAGCAGGACGAAGCGGTGCAAGCCGTTGCCCGTGCCATCAGGCGTTCCAGGGCAGGGCTAAAGGACCCCAAGCGGCCCATCGGGTCATTCATCTTCCTTGGTCCCACGGGAGTAGGGAAGACCGAGCTCGCAAGGGCGCTGGCCGAGGCCCTTTTCGGTGACGAAGATGCCCTAATCAGGCTGGATATGTCCGAGTACCAGGAGCGTCATACGGTGTCCAGGTTGGTAGGGGCCCCGCCGGGCTATGTAGGTTACGATGAGGGCGGGCAGCTCACCGAGGCCGTAAGGCGTAAGCCCTACTCGGTGGTCCTCCTGGACGAGATCGAAAAAGCCCACCCCGACGTCTTCAATGTGCTCCTGCAGGTGCTTGAGGACGGCCGGCTCACCGAAGCAAGAGGTCGTACCGTTGATTTCAGGAACACCGTGATAATCATGACGTCCAACGCCGGCGCCGATGTGATCCACGGGAAGGCGGTTCTCGGGTTTACCACCGAGCGTGATACGGTCAAAGAGCACGAGGAGATGAAGGACCGTGTCATGGACGTCGTGAAGCGGATGTTTAGGCCTGAGTTCCTGAACAGGGTGGATGAGATCATCGTCTTCCAGTCCCTCACGGTCGAAGACCTTAAAGAGATCGTGCTCCTCCAGCTAGGCCAGGTGGCGAAGAGGCTGGAAGAGGCGGCCAACCTCAAGATCGAGATTACGGATAAGGCCAAAGAGAAGCTCGTTGAGGAAGGCACCGACCCCGAGTACGGCGCCAGACCGCTCCGGCGCGCCATTCAGCGTCTTGTCGAGGACCCGCTTTCAGACTTGGTCCTGCGCGGCGAGTTCAAAGAGCGCGACACGGTTGTGGTGGATGTGGACGATACCGGCAGGTTCACCTTTAGGGCGCCTGTGGCAGGCGCGGCCGAGTAGGGTCAGTAGCGTCTGCGCCTTACGCGGTACTTGAGCCGGTACTACTGGAAGAAGACGAAAGGCCCGGGACTTCCGGGCCTTTCTTGCTCCACCCGGCCTTTTGTGGTCTGCCGGGTCTTTAGTGATCTGCTGTGTCTTTTGTAGCCGATGGGTGTCGGCCGGACCTCCGGGTTAAGAGGAATGCCCTTCTTGGCGGTAGAATCATGCCCTAAGAGAAAGGACTGGTATCATGCCGCGAGTCACATCCAGATTTGTGTGTTCTTCCTGTGGTTATCAATCTCCTCGCCAGTACGGGAAGTGCCCCCAGTGCGGCGAATGGAACACTATGACCGAGGAAGTAGAAAGGCCTGTCAAGACGTCGAAAGCCGCGGCGGTAACGGTCGAACCGGTAATCCTGTCGAGAGTGCCCGTCCAAGATGTGACACGGTTTAGGAGCGGTATGAACGAGTTCGACCGCGTGCTGGGCGGTGGCTTTGTCCCGGGGTCCGTCATCCTCCTCGCGGGAGAGCCGGGGATAGGGAAGTCTACGCTGCTCCTCACGATATCCGAGTCGATAGCCAAATCCAGAGGCCGCGTTCTCTATACCTCCGGTGAAGAGTCCCAGAACCAGGTAAGGATGAGGGCTGAAAGGCTGGGGGTCCTCACCGACGACCTCTTCTTTGCCGCCGTACAGGATGTCGACGCGATCCTGGAGATGTGCGGGAAGGTAAAGCCCGAACTCCTCATAGTGGACTCCATTCAGACGTGCGAAGACGAGGGGGTGGACTCCCTGCCCGGAGGACCGAACCAGGTGAGAGCGTGCGCCACGAAACTGCAGCAATATGCAAAGGAGAACAACGTCACCTGCGTGATGGTCGGGCACACGGTGAAAACGGGTGGCATCGCGGGCCCCAGGCTCCTGGAGCACCTTGTGGACACGGTCCTCTATTTCGAGGGCGACTCCAACCACCTATACCGGATTGTGCGCGCTCAGAAAAACCGCTTCGGCCCTACTAACGAAGTCGCGGTCTTCCAGATGGAGGACCGGGGCATTGTGGAGATACCCAATCCATCCGAGATCTTTCTCTCCGAGCGAAACGCCGGAAATACCGGTTCCTGCGTCGCCGTGTGCCTCAAGGGAAACCAGGCCATGTGCTTGGAAGTCCAGTCTCTTCTGGCGGCATGTGCGTACGGTGCTCCCAGGAGGGTGACCGGCGAAATCGAGCACCAGCGCGTCTCTCTGATACTGGCCGTCCTGTCCAAGAAACTGGAGGCGGGTCTCGACATGAGGGATGCCTATGTGAAAGTGGCCGGGGGGATTAGGATCGACGAACCGGGGATAGACCTCGCTGTTGGACTGGCCCTCATGTCTTCTTTCTACGACAGACCCGTAAAGCCCGGCCTGGCCTGTTTCGGAGAGATCGGTCTTTCGGGTGAGGTGCGTATGGTCTCAAGGATGGAAGACAGGGTCAAAGAGGCCCAGCGCGTAGGCTTCGAAGAGATACTTGTCCCATCCGGTTTCTTAAAGAGGCACAAAGCCTCTCCATATCTAAAGGGCATCTCGTCGGTTGAAGAAGCCGTGCGAAACGCCCTTCTATGAAGCCCTTGTATAAAGCTTATGAGAAATTGTACATACCCAAGCAGGCTACCCGTTCTTTTTCTTTGACCAGGATGTCGCTCAAGTTCAGTCCGAGGATGCTGCAGAGGGCTGCCAAGTAGAACAGATTGCGGCCGATTTCGTCTTCCAGTATTTCCGCGCAGTGCTCACAGAGTTTTCCCTTAATATGTGTGCTCATGTGCGCTTTTAGGTTTTCGAGGGAGTCAAGATCAGGTGGAACCTTCTGTTTTCCGGCTTCGATCTCTACGCAACCGCAGTTTGTTACGGCTTTGGCCACCGCGCGATTTACCCTGCCCGTCGATTCGGTGAGTTTGGTCATTACATCAAGGATGCTTCTGTGCCTCATAAGGTAGTTCTCTACCGTCTCTTGGAACCCGTCACAGAGAACATCTTTCACAATACCTTCACCTCGCAGTAGGGCACTGGAGAAAAAACTGGTGGACGTGGGGGGATTCGAACCCCCGACCTTTCGGATGCGAACCGAATGCTCTCCCTCTGAGCCACACGCCCATCCATGAATGCAAAATCCATTCTAATGCAGCGGCCTTTGTGAGTCAAGAAAGCCGTTTTAGAGTGCAAGTTTATCCCTGAGCTTCTTGCGCGAGAACGTTTTCGAGTACAGATACGGTCTTCTCTCTGTCCCAGTTCTTAGCGAGGATGATCTCGGATATGAGGATCTCTTTTGCACTGTCGAGCATCTTGCGTTCGCCGGTAGAAAGGCCCTTTTCCCTCTCACGGGCCGACAGGTTCCGCACGACATCGGCTACTTCGTAGATATCTCCGCTCTTTATCTTCTCGAGATTTGAGCGGTAGCGCCGGTTCCAGTTCGAGGACATAGCGGTGCATTCTTGCTTGAGCACTTCGATGACTTTGTCAACTTCCTCGGGAGATATAACATCTCTAAGGCCAATGTCTTCGGTGTTGTCAACCGGGATCATGACCTTCATGTCTCCGATGGGAAGCCTGAGAACGTAGTAGCGGTGGTGCTTGCCCAGAATCTCCCTCTCCTCAACGCCCTCTATCGTCCCGGCGCCATGCATCGGGTAAACGACGCGGTCACCGACCTTAAACATCTGCATACCTCCCATTGCGCCCTTATGCGGTATTGTACCATTAACTGGTGTTTTGCGTCAAACCATGGAGATAGCCATCTCTTGACAGCTCGGTTTCGGCTCGTCTTATGCTAAGGTTACTCAAGGCCACTGGGCACACTGAGTGATGGCTCAATGCTTAGGTCGCCTTCGTGGAACTGGAGCCCCTATCCTTTCGTACAGATTGGAGGAGTCCGGCACGCTTAACTATAATAAGTCAGTTAGAACGCACAAAGGAGGTGCTTGTTGTTGGATAAGGTCCGTCGCTATTTCGCGATGGCCGGCGCGCTTCTCGGAGGGATCGGCGCCTACTATTTACGATCTCCGCTCGAGACCCTCCTAAAGAAGGAGTTCACCCCTGTAGTATCGGTGGGCTTCATAGTGTTCACGGCCGCCGTACTTGCAGTGGTCTTCTTCTTCATGGGTTCACCTCTCTCCAAGGGAATTGTCGGAAGTGTTGACTGGCTGGTGAAAACGCTGGGGGGAGCTTCACTTCAGGATATCGCGGTGAGCGTCGGGGGGCTTATTGTCGGTCTTATAATTGCCAATTTATTGACCCCGTCCCTCGCAACGATACCGATAGTCGGAGGTTTCCTGCCGGCCATCTCCATGATTGTCCTGGGATACATCGGCATCGCCGTGGCCAGGAGCAAGAAGGAGGACATCATCTCCCTCAGCCCGGGCCGTCTCGTGCAGGCGATGAGGGGTGGGCGGAACGTACGTCAGACCGACCGGAAGGGGGATTTGCCCTTCGGCCAGGCGACTCCCAAGCTCCTGGATACCAGCACGATCATTGACGGGCGGATAGTTGATATCTGCCGTTCGGGGTTCATCGAGGGGAAGCTCATTATTCCTAACTTCGTGTTGGACGAGCTCAGGCGAATCGCTGATTCCGCCGACAACATAAAGCGCAATAAGGGCCGCAGAGGTCTCGACACCTTGAACACGCTGCAGCGGGATTTCCCTCTCGAGGTGCAGACGTGGGACTGGCCTGCCGGGCCCAACGATGACGTGGATTCCTTGCTCCTCAAGATGGCCAAGGAAACCGGGGCGGAAGTCATTACCACCGATTACAACCTGGCCAAGATCGCCGAGCTGCAGGAAGTGGGGGTCCTTAACGTCAACCGGCTGGCCAACGCGTTGAAGCTCATGGTGGCTCCCGGAGAAGAACTTACCGTTGAGATCCACCGCGAGGGAAAGCAGCCCGGCCAGGGCGTTGGTTATTTGGATGACGGCACCATGGTTGTTGTCGAGCAGGCTAAGAGGCACCTGAACGAGGAGATCGCCGTCGTGGTGACCAACGTCCACACGTCGCCTGCCGGTCGGATGGTGTTCGCACGGCCGAAATATCTGGACAGGTCGGAGTAAGAGTTGGACCGCTTTGTCTGGGTTATCGTGGCCGCGGCCGGCCAGGGCCTGAGAGCGCAGGGAGAGGCCCCAAAGCAGTTCCGGCGCCTGGGGGATTCCACGGTGATCGAGACGGTGGTATCCCGGTTGGCCCGAATGCATGAGGTGGCGGGGATCGTTGTAGCCCTACCGCCGTCTGGGATTCCTCCTCTATCCGGGCTGACCGTCCGAGATATCGAGGCATCGGCGGGAGGAAGCGTGCCGGCTATCTGCGTGGTCGGTGGAGCATCGAGGCAGGAGTCTGTTGCGAACGCTCTGGCTGCAGTTCCGTCCGATGCGGAATGGGTCGCCGTGCACGACGCCGCCCGGCCCTTCTTCTCGTACGAGATGTTCCGGAGAGTCCTGGAAGCAGGTCTGGCCCACGGCGCAGCCATACCCGGGCTTCCGCCTGCAGACACCATCAAGCAGGTTGAGCGCACCCAAAGCGCAGCGTCTGCCGCTAGCGACTGTGCCGGTCGAGATTGTGTCCGTCGATCTTGTGTTGGTGGAGCTTCTGCCGGTAGAGACTCTGAAGTTACCCGAGTCAGCGCAACTCTCAATAGAAGTAGCCTTGTAGCGGTCCAAACGCCCCAGGTTTTCAGGAAGGATATCCTGGTCTCGGCATACCGCCGGGCAGCGGAAGACGGTTTTTCCGGTACCGACGACAGCCAGCTCGTGGAAAGATTGGGTGTGGAAGTAGCCGTGGTAGATGGTGAGCCTGAGAACATCAAACTGACCTATCCTGCGGATTTTGAAAGGGCCGGCGTGCGTCCGGACGAAGGCACCGGATTGCCGGACCGCTCACACCCGGCGCAAGTAACGGTGACCGGACTTGGGTTTGACGCCCACCCGTTTAAGGAAGGCCGGTCGTGCGTACTGGGCGGAGTGACTATCCCCCATCCGAAAGGTCTGTACGGTCACTCCGACGCAGACGTTCTGACCCATGCGATCATGGACGCCCTGTTGGGCGCCGTGGCAGCAGGAGATATAGGCAAGTGGTTCCCTGAGATTCCGGAAAACAAAGATGCTCGGAGCGTCGACCTCCTAAAGTCAATGTGGAAGAGGCTCCGAGCGGATTGGGACGCTGACATAGTCCACTTGGATACGGTGATTGTAGCCCAAGCTCCGCGGGTTGCCCCTTACATAGACGGCATGAGGAACACCATCGCCGCTTCTCTCGAGATAAGGCCAGAGCAAGTATCCATCAAGGCGACCACAACCGAGAGGATGGGCTTCACCGGTCGTGAAGAAGGGATCGCGGCGTTTTGCACTGCAACCGTGAAAAGAAGTCTGCGGCCTCCGTCGAATGAAGTCATTGTCGGAAGATGAGAAGCGTGACATTTAAGAGCGGCTCCATTTGAACTACATCACGGGAGGGACAAGCATGTCTCAGGAGGCTTCTAGGAATGCGGAGCTCAAAGTGAAAGTCTTGTACTACCCGTTTATGGGGACCGGAATCAACACCGAGAGGCTCATACTCCTCGCCCGCCTGTGTTACTCACCCATGGGTATCGAGGCTCTGGAAGACCTGCTTACGGGGGATAAACCGTCCGACGAGAAGGCCGGGGAATTCGTGAGGAACCTCATAGAAATGGGGCACATGGGAGCCCTCGAGCACTGGTACACTACTTTTGCCGTCGAGGGATACTCACGGATCTCAAGCCAGCAGAACGATAGACACAGGCTCCTCAAGATGTTCAAAGACCACGGAGTCGTGTACATGAACGATCCCGAGCAAGGGTCGCCTTTTACTTCTCAACTCCAGCAGTCCCAGCGTTACGTGAAAGAGGACAACTTCAGATACGTAACGCCTCCCAGTTTTGCGCGCCACCCTGAGTTTCTGAGGAAGTATGAAAAGCTGCAGGAAGAGGTCCTTGAGCTCCAGCGCGAAGGTTTGTCGCTCGGGCTTCCGGCCGAAGACGTGCGCTTTGCCCTCACAAATGCCACAGAGACCAGGTTCGTGATCACTACCAACGCCCGCCAGCTAAGGCACATGTTCAACCTGAGGTGCTGCCAGAGGGCCCAATGGGAGATCCGGCAGATGTTTACGAAACTACTTGATGAATACAAGCGGATAGCCCCAAATATCTTCTACCGTGCAGGAGCTTCATGTGACGATTTGGGATACTGCCCCGAGGGCAAGATGAGCTGTGGCAGGGCGCCTACGCTTGAGGCGCTTCAGAAGGCCTACAAGAACGAACGAGAGAGGGCAAGGACATCCTGACAGCCGTTTCCTCGTTTCAAACGGAAGCGGGGTGAAAACGGGACGTGAGGCGGTCAAAAGAGTTGAAATACGTGAGGATACACGGTAGGCAGCCGGTAAACGAAGCCCTATCCGACGGATGGCCTATCCGTGAGATTGTGGTAAGGCAGGGTTCTAGAGACGCCTTCTTGAGCGAGATAGTCTCCAAGGCGTCGGCTCTGGGGATAAAGACAGTCCAAATGGATTCTTCTGCGTTTGACCGGACCTTTCCCAGGCAGAGCCAGGGCGTAGTAGCCACGGTCCGAGAAGTCGAGACCAGAAACCTTGATGACGTGCTCCGAGAGATCCCGGCCGGACAAGACCCGCTCTTTGTGGCGCTGGACGGTATAGAGGACCCCCACAACCTCGGTGCGATCACAAGGACGTGCCTCGCGATGGGCGTGCACGCGATAGTCATCCCGAAGCACAGGACCGCGAGCCTAGGTGAAGGGGCCGCCAAGTCTTCGGCGGGGGCCATCTTCAAACAACCCATCTGCCAAGTCTCAAACATCCACTACTTCATCGAGTGGGCCAAGCGCCAGGGGATGTGGGTTTATGGCTTGGATGCCGGAGCGACCGCTGACATCTGGAATACCGACCTGTCCGGCCCTGTGGCTCTGATAATAGGTGGAGAGGACAGAGGGCTCGCCAGGCTCACCCGGGAAAAATGCGATTTCCTCTTGAAGATACCCATGGCCGGACGGATCGGCAGCCTAAATGCCAGTGTAGCTTGCGGAATTGCCATTTCCGAGTGCAGGAGGCAGCGACAACAAAAGGCCAGCAAGAGGCCATAATCACCCTCTATTGCTTTTGTGAAGTTTACAAAAGTATAATGGGTTTGTCCCGGCTGCTCACACTAGGGCAGCTTTTGGGCTAATGAGCGGGTATAGAGAAAGCTCCAGGGACCGGGGGAGGGGTGCTTTTTGACTATGGGCCCGCAGAGAGATCTGTACGCTGCATTCGAGGCTTTGCAGGATGAAGAAGTTGTCGAAATCGCGCGTGCAGGGTCGGTTTTGGCGCAGGAGTATCTCATCAACAAGTTCCGGAGTTTCGTCAGGGCGAAGGCAAGGTCATACTTCCTTATAGGTGCTGATAGGGAAGACATAATTCAAGAAGGCATGATAGGGCTTTATAAAGCCATACGGGATTTCCGGAGTGATAAGCTGGCTTCGTTCAAGGCGTTTGCCGAGCTGTGCATCACGAGGCAGATCATCACGGCAATCAAGACGGCTACCAGGCAGAAGCATATTCCGCTCAACTCGTATGTTTCACTGAACAGGCCGATCTACGACGAAGATTCAGACAGGACTCTTCTGGACATCATGCCCGGGACTCAGGTCCTGGACCCGGAAGAGCTGGTTATCAATACCGAAGAGATAGGCTCTATGGAGACAAAGATCACCGAGATCCTGAGCGATCTCGAGTGGCAGGTCCTGAACTCATACTTGGACGGCAAGTCCTATCTTGAGATTGCTCAAGATCTGGACAGGCACGTGAAATCGATAGACAACGCTTTGCAGCGCGTAAAGCGCAAGCTGGAGCGGTACCTGGATTCCAAGAACGGTTCCAGGCCTCAGGCGGAAAACGTGCTGGCGAGGTAATGCCTGAACCACAGAGTCACAAGGCCCGGTCAAAGTCCCGGGCCTCTTGTTTTCCAAGCGGCGAAGGCCGCGACGTCTACCAGACCGGGCAGATAAGGTTCCGGCGCGCCCAGGCTGGGGCGGCTTCACTCGTCAGTGTAACTTTACTGTAGGAGTTTTTGGAGGTTGGTGGTTAGCAGATAACGAAAGAGACCCCACCGTCCTGGACTGGACGAGTGTCACCACTCGAGAGGTGAGGTCTCATGCAAATTGTA
>DUSU01000081.1 GCA_012842425.1 Candidatus Fermentithermobacillaceae bacterium
ACCGGAAGCACCCTTGACGAAGACAGCGCGCTGGACGTAGCAGCGGCATTCGAGATGGTCCACGTGGCATCGCTGGTCCACGACGATATCATCGACCAGTCTCCGGTGCGCCGGGGACGACCCGCCGTCCATACGGTATGGGGAGTTCACTCGGCAGTACTAGCGGGAGATTACCTTTTTACCCGCGCCAACCGTATCGCCCTCGGTTACGGTATGGGGATTGCCTCGCTCATGAGTCAGGCCATTGAGCTTACATGCGAGGGAGAGATCGCTCAGAACGGGCGCCTCTTTCAAGCCGACCTCACTGAGCGGGAGTATCTGTCCCACATCTGCCGGAAAACGGCCTCGCTGATAGGCGCCGCGTGCCAGGCCGGAGCCATCATGGGCAGAGGTGGCCCTCTGCTGGAGGAAAACCTCCTCCGGTTCGGAGTGGAACTGGGATGCGCCTTCCAGATAGTCGATGACATAATCGACATAACGTCGCCCGGCGAAACGTCGGGCAAGACCCAGTATAACGATCTAAGGAGAGGCTTGCTTACCCTACCGCTCATACTTGCCATGAGATCCAGCGCAGGCGACATCCTCCGGAAAGCCTGCGCCCAGCGCACGATCTCCACCCAGGACATCATGCTCGTAAAGAAGGCCTGCATGGAGGAAGGTTGCATCGAGCGCGCCAAGCAGAGCGCGTCCCTCCTGGCCAAAGCAGCCGAATCCCGTCTGGCTCCGCTTAAGCCTTGCGACGCAAAAACCGCCCTTGTAAGGGCCGCTCGGAAAGCGGCGGACCGGCGGTTCTAGGTCCTCTCTTCCCTGCCGCCGGTGTATCGTCCCTTCATCCGGGGTTCCGTGGCTCTCAAGCCGGGTCGCTCATTTTACTCATAGGGAGCTTCGAACGGGCGCCAGGAATCACGTGGCAGGTCTCCCCGTCATCAGCGCGACCTGCAGTTCATCTACGGTGTAGATCGGAGCGCTGCACGCGAACCGCCTGCAGATCACGAGTCGCGGGCGGCCCTCCTCATCGTCCGTTTCGTCATCCAGGACTATCTGGGCGTTAGGCAGGTAGAGTCGCCGCACATAGCTCACCATGGCCTGCACTACCGGGTCGTCTTTTTGCCCTGTGATACGGATGTCCTGGGCTCCTCCGGCGTGATAGTCCAAGGCAGAGAGTAGGTGAGCATGGGCCATCGGGTTCGTCTTGAGATGGGGCAGCATCGCGGAGATCGCTTGGTCCGCCAGTTCCCCGAGGGCCTCGTCCTCCAAGAGATGGGACAGCCGCAGCAGGTCCGTGACGGCAACCGAGTTTCCCGAAGGCACTGCCCCATCGTAAGTCTCCTTGGGCCGCACTATGAGTTCTTCGGCTCCCTTGGCAGTTAGGAAGAACCCTTTGCCCTCCTGGTCCCAAAACTTGTCGACCATCTCCCGGCCAAACCTTTCCGCGCGCTCGAGATAGGACTTCTCCAGCGTGGTCTGGTGCATCTCCAAAAGGGCCCAGATCAGGAAAGCGTAATCGTCGAGGTAAGCCTTATGCGCCACATGCCCGTGCCTGTACCTCGCATGGAGTTCCCCGTCTTTCACCATGTTCTCCAGCACGAAATCCATTGAAGCCCGGGCCATGTCCAGGTAATCAGGGTCACTGAACGCCCTGGAAGCCCTGGCCAAAGCCGCTGCCGCAAGGCCGTTCAAGGAAGTAAGTATCTTGTCGTCGGTATGAGGTCTCACCCGCTCGTCCCGGGCCGCAAGGAGCCTCTTCCGGCACCGCTCTTTGGCGGGAGACCGCGGCGGCAAGGCCGCCTCCCAACCACCGTTTTTGTCGGAGACGATGAGATGCGGGATAGACCGTCTCCTGAAGTTCCCCTGTTCCGTGATGCCGTAGGCCTTGATAAACGCTTCTCCCTCTTTGCCCAAGAGGTCCTTGACCTCGTCCTGCGTCCAAACATAGAACTTGCCCTCTTCGCCCTCGGACTCGGCGTCAATCGCGGTGTAGAAAGCGCCTTCCGGCGACTTCATCTCCCTGTCAAGGAAGGAAGCTATCTCCCAGACGACCTCCCGGTAGAAGCTTTTCTGGGTAGCCTGGGCCATGTCGGTGAACGCCATCATCATGAGGGCGTTGTCGTAGAGCATCTTCTCGAAGTGCGGGACCATCCACCTTGAGTCGGTCGAATAGCGGAAGAACCCAAACCCTATGTGGTCGTAGATGCCCCCCGCATAGGCGTTCTTGAGAGTAGTATCCACCATCTCGAAAGCCCGTCTTTCGCCGCTCCTCTTCCAGTACTGTAGTAGGAACATGAGGTTGTGGGGGCTCGGGAACTTCGGGGCCCCTCCGAACCCGCCGTGTTCTTCATCAAACGCCGAATGGAATCGACGGAAGGCAAGGTCCAGAATTGGGTCGGACTCAGTGGCCCCCGGGGCAGCTATCTCTCCGGAGACCCCGGACTCGTCCGCGCTCAATCTCAAGGCAGCGGTGATCTTCTCGGCCTGCTCGATCAAGACTCCCCTCTCTTCAGACCAAGCCTCGGCCAGTACGCGCAGGACATCCAGGAAGCCCGGCAAGCCGAACTTGCTCTTCTTGGGAAGGTAGGTCCCCGCCCAGAAGGGTTTCTTGTCGGGCGTCATGATCACCGACAGGGGCCACCCGCCGCTGCCCGTGAGCATCTGGCAGACGGTCATGTACACGTGGTCCACATCGGGCCTCTCTTCTCTATCAACCTTGATCGAGATGTAGTGGTCGTTCAGGTAGGCGGCAACTTCTTCGTCCTCGAAGGATTCCCTCGCCATCACGTGGCACCAGTGACACGTGTTGTACCCGATGCTCAAGAAGATAGGCCTATCCAGAGCTTTGGCGCGGTCAAATGCCTCCTCGCCCCAAGGATACCAGTCTACAGGGTTATGGGCGTGCTGCAAGAGATATGGGCTCTTTTCGTGAACCAGTCTGTTTATATAGCTCATGCCGGACCCCTCCTCGTATCCTTGAGTCATAGTCTTCCCCGGCGAGATGAAGCCTCAAGCCCCGTATCCGGTCCCGCTCGCAATGAGGTCCTCCGCAAACGAAAACCGCGCCCTCATGCGCGGTTTTCCGTTCTACTTGTCTTTGCTCCCGTGATCTTGCCGCTACTTCTAACGCTTTTCTCCCGTTCTTCCCTGTGCGCAGGTGCCTACGCCTTCTTGAAAAACTCGTCAAGCGGCAGCTTCCGATCCTTGGGGAAAGGACACTTGTAAGGTGAATCCTTGGTCTTTTCCTGGAACTCGGCCTTGGCCTGGGCGATCTCCTCGGGATGCTCTACCAAGTCCCATCCGCAGAGGGCCATGGTCTTGGCTGCGACCATCATGCCTTTCTTGCCGATCGAGCTCCCCGAAGACGCCACGTGCTGCCAGGAGTGTCCGGGGCAGCCCAACGGCACGGTGGAAGCAGACATCTGCACCGTGGGGACAATCCAGCTCACGTCGCCCACATCGGTCGAGCCTCCGCCGGCTCTTCCCTTACCTCTCGGAGGGATCAGGACGGTGGCAAGTGGCTTCTCCTTGAGTTCCTTGAACTCAGCAAAGTCGGGATTTCTCAGCATGTTCTGGACCGAGTTCGGGTCGAACGTGAGCGCCAGTTTTCGCGCAAACTCCATGTCTGCCTCGTCAAACTGGGGCACCCCGACCTTCTGGAGGTTCCTCCACATAACGTCGGCAAGGGTTTCGTTCAGGAGCACCTCATAGCACCCCGTGAGGAAGTTCACCTCATGGGTGGTACCGGTCATAAGGGCGGCTCCCTTGGCGACATCCAAGAGCCTTGCGTAAATCTCTTCCACTTGGCTCCGCCTTGGCGCGCGTACAAAGTACCAGACCTCGGCTTCTGCCGGCACCACGTTGGGCTGGCCGCCACCTTCAGTAATGACGTAATGGATCCTGGCATCGGGTATGACGTGTTCGCGCAAGTAGTTAGCACCCACGTTCATGAGTTCGACAGCGTCCAGCGCCGACCGGCCGTTGTGCGGGTCGCCGGCGGCGTGCGCGGTCTTCCCGTGGAACCGGAACTTCGCGGAGTTCATGGCCGTTCCGCTTCCCATGCTCACCGTCGTGAGCGCACCCGGGTGCCAGGTAATCGCCACGTCAAGGTCGTCAAAGACTCCGGCTCTGGCCATGTACACTTTGCCCGCCAGGAGCTCTTCCGCAGGGCAACCGTAATACCTCACTGTCCCGGCCTTGCCTGAGCCGGCCAGGGCCTCTTTCAGCGCCAGCGCGGCTCCCAAAGCAGCCGTACCCAAGAGGTTGTGTCCACACCCGTGTCCGGGCGCGCCGGGTACAACTGGTTTGCGCTCGGGCCAGACCTCCTGAGATATCCCGGCCAGCGCGTCGAACTCACCCAAGAACCCTATAATCGGGCGTCCGCTACCCCACTCGGCTATGAAGGCCGTCGGCACATCGGCCACGCCGCGTCTTACGTCGAAGCCGTTCGCCTCAAGGTAGTCGGCTTGGACTTTAGAAGACTTAACCTCTTGGAACCCCACCTCCGCGGCTTTCCATACCTCGTCGGCGATCGCGAATAAATCCGGTGCCTTTTTGTCCAGGAATGATACTATGTCAGCCAATGCTCCCGCCTCCTCTTTGGGAAGAACTTCAATAGGGTACCGAAGGATTCCTGCCCAGGAAAACCTTAAGATATGACTAAGTGAATGCTAAGTGGCCCGTGTGGCCGCGGTTTCGCGAGCGACCGGAATGCCGACCTCGATCCCCTCCCCCGTTTTGCCCGGCGACGGAATCGATTGCCTGAGGGGCAAGACAAGCGTAAACGTCGAGCCCTTACCCGGTTCGCTTTGCACGGAAACGCTGCCACCGTGTGCCTGCACAATCAGGCGTACGATATATAGACCGAGGCCGAGTCCTTTGGAGTGATGGTTGTCACCCCTGTAGAACCGGTCAAAAATCCTGGGGATGTGTTTGGGATCGATACCGGTGCCGCGGTCCTTCACCGCTATACGGGCGTGTTCGCCCACTACATCCAGAGAGACCTCAACTGTCGAACCCGGAGGGGAATACTGAAAGGCGTTGCTGAGGAGGTTCTCCAAGCATCGCTCCAGCTGGTCGGGATCGATCATCGCCCGGCAATCCCCTTCCAGGACGAACAGAGAGATCTCCTTGCACTTGGATGAGGACATGTACCGCTCAACCACGTCGGTGACGAGTTTCTTGAGGTCTGTCTCCCGCGGACGAATGGACCAAAGCCCCGCGTCATATTTGAGCGACTCAACCAGGTCGTCCAGCATCGAGCTGATCCGCCGGCCGCTTCTCAAAATGAGTTGGGCAGCCCTGTTTTCATCATGCAGGCCCTTGCGCCTAGTTTCTATTTCCAAGAGCTGGGCTTGAGCCAGGAGAACAGAAAGGGGATTCCTTAAGTCGTGGGATGTAGCCCTCAAGTAGTCGTGCTGCTGCTCGGCGTACCGCCGCATGTCGGTAACATCGCGGTAGGTTATGACCACATAAGCCGGGCTGTCACCTCCACCTATCATCGAGCCGCTGAACTGGAGGACCCGCGTGGTACCGTCGGTCCTCTCCGCCAAGAGCTCCAGGCGATTAACCTCTTCTCCTCTCAAGACTTTCGCTATGGGGTATTCGCTCGGTGGAACGAGCGTCCCGTCGGGATAGCGGAGTGTGACCTGACTACCGGCCCGGACGTCGCTCCCCGGCTTTATGTTGAGTATCTCTCTCGCCGCTCTGTTCCGCAGGATTATCCTGCCCTCAGCATCCGCTACCGCTACGGCTTCAGTCAGGTTCTCTAGAATTGCTTGCAAGGAGCTCGTGAGCATCTCACGTGCGGAGTTCTCCTTGAGGCACTTCAAAGCTCTCATCCTTCCCGCAGGGGTTACAGAGGTTACCGATACCCCGGCAATGTAGAGAACTTCGCTCGGATCTTAGAAATTCCTTTCTTTGGCAAAGGCAACTCATGAGTAAGTATGCAACCTGTAGCGGATCCCGTACATCGCCAGACGCATCGTCACGTCTCGCGGGAGTGCCATCTCCAGGCGGTCTGGACGATCTCCCGGAGCGAGGAGTGCGTCGGGACCCATCCCAAGGTGTCTCTGGCCCGAGCACACTCGGCAATAAGCACCGCCGGGTCGCCTTGTCTCCGCTCGCCCACCGTGTACGGCACTTTTCGTCCCGACACATCCTCCACGGCCTTAATGATCTCCATCACGGAAAAGCCCGTACCGGTGCCAATGTTCATGGCAGTGGTCTCAAGACCTTCCGACAGGGCTTTGAGGGCCAGAACGTGGGCTTCGGCAAGATCGGTTACGTGTATATAGTCGCGTATGCAGGTTCCGTCCGGAGTGGGGTAGTCGTTCCCGAACACGGTGATGGGCTCCCCTGTGAGGACCGCGTGGATCACGAGGGGGATTAGATGTGTCTCAGGGTCGTGCTCCTCGCCGAGCCGTCCCGACGGGTCGGCTCCCGCCGCGTTGAAATAGCGCAGTGAGACCGACTTCAGGCCATAGGCCTTGTCGTACCAACCCAGGGCCTTTTCGAAAAACGCCTTCGACTCTCCGTACGGGCTAACCGGCCTGAGGGCGGCCGTCTCGGGTATGGGCACAGATTCGGGATCTCCATAGACGGCCGCGGATGAGGAGAACACCATCTTCTTCACTCCGGCCTTAACCATGGCCGAGAGGAGAGAAATGCCTCCCGTCACGTTCCTTCGGAAGTACTTGTCGGGGTTTCGTACGGATTCGCCGACAAGGCTTTCTGACGCGAAGTGCAAGACAGCGTCGAAGTCGTTCTCAGAGAAGAGGTCGGCCAGGGCTCTTTCGTCGGAGAGCTCGCCGATGACGAGACGTACCCCGGGAATGAACTCGGGATGACCGCGAGACAGGTCGTCGAAAACCACCACATCGTAGCCTGCGTCCAAAAGCGCCTTGACAGTATGGGACCCGATGTAGCCGGCTCCGCCAGTCACCAAGACGCTGGCCGTGGAAGCTCTATCGCGGGATCGCACTTCCCTTCCTCCTTGGTTACCTTCTTGGTTACCTAGTTGGTCGCCTTGCTGGTTACCTTGTTGGTTACCTTTCTCCGTTCTCCCCAGGTCACCGGCCGGAGGAAAACTCCCGGCTTGTTTCCTGTGTGTCTATAATATCCCGATGCCTATCCCACATGCCATACACAATCGTCCGGAGGAGCGTGAAGCTGTCCGTGAAGGGTGTCCATGAGAGAGTCGTGAGTTCCCGGCCCATTCGGTTCCCAAGCCACATTGCACTAAAGACCGCGTAAACGCGCGCGATTGCCGCAGAAAACACGGTAACGGTAGGCGTAGCAGGTAAGTTCGTCCCGGTAAGGCCAGTGGCTCTTATTGGCTAGGCCATTTTCTTGTCATCCCGTACCAATCAGCAGGATTCCCACGCTCAAAAATAGAAGGAGCCAATGGTACAATGAGCTTGTACTTGTGCTTGCACTCAAAAAGGAGGCATCCGCGATGTATCAGGTACGCCATGAGAAGCTGAACCAGTGGGTTCGCGAAGTGGCGGAGCTTTGCCAGCCGGAATCCATCTATTGGTGCGACGGCAGCAAGGCCGAATACGACACCCTCATGTCCGAAATGGTGAAGAGCGGGATGGCCGTCAAGCTGGCCAAGAGACCCAACTGCTACCTGTTCCGGTCAGATCCGAGCGACGTAGCCAGAGTCGAAGCCCGGACCTTCATCGGCACTGACAAGCAGGAGGACGCCGGCCCGACCAACAACTGGATCCAGGCCGACGAACTCAAGAAGACCATGACGGGCCTTTACAAGGGCTGCATGCGTGGACGCACCATGTACGTGATCCCCTTCTCCATGGGACCGCTCGGTTCGCCCATGGCCCGCATAGGTGTGGAGATCACCGACAGCCCGTACGTGGTCTGCAACATGCACATCATGACCAGGGTCGGGACCAACGTCATCGAGGCTCTCGGCACCGACGGGGACTTCGTGAAGTGTCTCCACTCGGTTGGCGCGCCTCTTGAGCCCGGCCAGAAAGACAGCTCTTGGCCCTGCGCTCCCCTGGAGCAGAAGTACATCAGCCACTTTCCTGAGGATGACACCATTTGGTCCTACGGTTCGGGCTACGGTGGGAATGCCCTCCTTGGAAAGAAGTGCTTCGCGCTGCGCATAGCCTCAACCATTGCCCGCAGAGAGGGATGGATGGCCGAACACATGCTGATCCTCAGGCTAACCAGCCCTGAAGGAAAGCAGTACCACATCTGCGGCGCCTTCCCGTCGGCATGCGGCAAGACCAACCTGGCCATGATCCACCCGACCATCCCCGGTTGGAAGGCCGAGTGTTTGGGCGACGACATATCGTGGATGAAGATCGGACCCGACGGCAGGCTCTACGCCATCAACCCCGAAGCAGGCTTCTTTGGAGTCGCTCCGGGTACCTCGTACAAGACCAACCCGTCGGCCATGGACACCCTGAAAGAGAACACCATCTTCACGAACTGCGCCCTGACCGACGATGGCGACGTATGGTGGGAGGGCATGGGCCCGGCTCCGGAACACGCCATCGACTGGAAGGGCAGAGATTGGGATCCGTCAAAGACCGAACCTGCCGCCCATCCTAACGCCAGGTTCACGGCGCCTGCCAGACAGTGCCCGGTAATCAGCCCCGACTGGGAGAAGCCCGAGGGCGTGCCCGTCGACATCTTCGTATTCGGCGGACGCCGCGCCAAGAACATCCCGCTGGTCACCGAGGCGTTTGACTGGGACCACGGTGTCTTCCTCGGCGCCACGGCCTCTTCCGAGACCACTGCCGCCAACCTGGGAGCAGTGGGCAACGTAAGGCGCGACCCCTTTGCCATGAAGCCCTTCTGCGGCTACAACATGGGAGACTACTTCGCCCACTGGCTCGAGATGGGCGACAAACTGGGTGACAAAGCCCCCAAGATCTTCTACGTCAACTGGTTCAGGAAGAGCGACGACGGCAAGTGGCTCTGGCCGGGCTTCGGCGAGAACAGCCGCGTGCTCAAGTGGATGTGCGAGCGTCTCGAAGGCAAGGCCAAGGCCCAAGAGACTCCGATCGGCCTCCTTCCCACTCCCGACGCTCTGGACCTCACCGGACTGGACATCCCGAAGGAAGACATTGAGGAGCTCCTCAGCGTCGATGTGGAGGCCTGGAAGACCGAGATCCAGGACCTCGACGACCACTTCGGTCAGTTCGGCGACAGGCTTCCCAAGAGGATGGCCGACCAGCTCGAGGCCCTCAAGAAGAGGTTGGGCGTAAAGTAGGTCGAGGAAGCAGGTCTGGTTTGGCTGCAAGCCCGAACCAGTCAGTTCAGACTTCAGTAAGGACGAAAGTGGATTTCCCGCAATCGGGAAATCCACTTTTCTATCTATCTCCGGTTGGTCTATCGCCGGCGAGCATGGAAGCAATCCAGGCGTAGGTTTCATCCAGCCGCTCCGGCGTAACCAAGTCCGCCCTGTGCTCAAACATCACGTAACCAGTATCGAGGGCAGAGAGTGTCCTCAGGAACCCATCAATATCCCCCCATCCATCCTCTTTCCGCAAGTCCGGATGGACCGGGATGTGGCCCCCCAGCTTGTTCGTACCGGCTTTGACCGTCCACACATGGACATTGGTTACGTAGGTGAGCGCACGTTTCAGCAACTTTACGGCATCGAACCCGGAGTCAGTCACCTCCTGGAGATGGAGCCTTCCCAAATCCACGCAAAACCCCAAACTAGGATGGCTTTTGAGCAGCCTGAAAAGCAGTCCCTGCCCACCGGCGGTGCCGTAATGCAGGGGACACAGGATGTCATGCTCAATGACCACCCGGACACCGGAGCCGCGGGCTATCTCTGTCAAAGTTTCGAAAGCGGCATAGGACAAATCCTCTTGCTGCGAAAGGGATGTGGCTCTCTCGTCAATTGCCTCCCTGTCAGACACGAACCGCCAGTCCGACCAGTCCGCCCCCGCTTTCAGTATCGCCGGCTTCGGGTAGTGGACGACTAGGTACCGGGCACCGTAACGGTCCGCCATCTCCAGTTCGCGAGCAATGGCGTCAAACCCCGCTCTTCGTTCACGGGCATCGTTACTCGTCAGAGGGGGGTGAAGTCCGACAGCGGGATGCGAGTCCCTAACGAGAGGAAAGTGCACACCCGCGCCCATCTCGCAGTCCCTTGCGAATGAAAAGGCCAGATCGGCGTCTTTCTGGCTCCTAAGACACGAGATCTCCACGCCGTGAAACCCGGCACGCCACTCCCTGGCCACCTTCTCCGGGTCAAAGGCTCCGTAGATCCCTGTCATGAACTTAGGCTTCAGTAGACCATCTCCTTTTGCCGTGAATTCGTGGGCTTACGCCGGGGTTCCTCTAAGCTGAGTGTCTAACGTCCCCGCGGGTACACACGTCGTGCGACCATCTCCCTACCAGGACGTATTTCCCACAGGACGTCACCACTGGCGCCCATCCCGTAGAACCTGATGGATGGCATCTAGAAAGGCACAAACACTGTGGAGGAATGCACCCATGGGACGGTCGAGATACCTCTTGGCGGGACTGCTCGTAATAAGCGTCTGCCTTAACATATACGCGCTGAACCGGATCGGCGACCTGACGGCCGCGGTCCGCGAAACTCAGAAAGAGGTATCGCGCATCAAGGACTCAGTCTACTATGAACTCGATGCGGTCAGCGAATCGCTCCAGAAGATACGTGAGGATGCTCGGTGGATATCCCGGGTATCGGTCACGTCGGGACAGCCCTCAAACGGCATCCAGCCTGTGACTCTTGGTTGGCAGGTAAAGGAGTACCTCGTTGGTTCCGAGGTGACTCTTTATCTCAGGAAGTATGGGGACTCTGAGTTCACCCCCTATCCTGCCGAAAGCACAGGCGGAGGCGCGTTCAGGATCACGTTTGACCATGTTGTCCGGCCGGAGCCTCTCGTCACAATAACATTCTCCGACGAAGGCCCTTCACAGTCGAAGAGGGAATCCGTTGTGTCCGAGGACTCAGGGGTGTTTCGGTCCGGCGAGTACGAGTACTACGTGACAATGACCGATGGACGCGAAGTGAAGACCACAGAGGTATCGTACCTCGATGTCAAACAAGATGGAGGCGGCCTCGTCTCTCCTGTCTCGGTGGACATACATGCCGTTAAAGACAGGTTCGCCTTTGACGTTATCGTCCAGGAGACTCCCAAGCCCGAGCATTATCTCTACCGGCTTCAGGGCGCCTCCCTCAAGGTGAGAAACGGGGACCAAGTGATCAAAGAAGTAACCCTCGCGTCGCAGCGCACAGTAGAGGCCCCGACACCCCAAGGAAAAGCGGACATTCCGATCTTCGAGGGCAGGCTTGAGGATTACCCTACTCCTTCGGAAGTCTTGCTGGTACTCATGTACGAAGACGGCCTAACAGCCGAACTCCCCGTCAAGCACCTCATGGCGCCGAGTCGCCTTTACTGACCGGACACAGGCCTCCATAGGCGCCATCGCAGGAACCCACATCGCCCCCAAACTCCGCACATCAACTTCTTTTATATACCCATTTACTTTTTTAAACCCCTCATAGATAATATTAATGTGCTGTAATACGACCGAGGAACGAAGGTGAGTCCTGTGAACAACGCAATTGTACCAAAGCAAGGTGTACGGTCTATATTCAAAGCAATGGATCCCGCAATACGGTTGCTCCTCGTGATCGGCTTCCTCGAAACAACGGCTTTCATCTTCTACACTTCTGTACTCATGCCGTATTACCGTACTCTAGGCTTTGGCCCAGAGGTCGCGGGTATCCTGAACTCGGTCCTCCAGGTGTCATCAGCCGTGACGCTCCTCATTTCCGGTTTCGCAGCCGACAGACTGGGGAGAAAGAGGCTCTACATCGGCGGCCAGCTCATGAGATGCATAGTCGCCGGTTCACTCCTCTTCACCAAGAGCTATTGGGGATTTGTCGCGATACATGTCGTCCGGGGCCTCGGAAGCATGCAATCGCCTGCTCAGAACGCAATCGTCGCCGAGTACAGCGATCGCTCCACACTGGCTACGAGCTTCGCGTTTGTGGATACCCTCGCGCAATTCGCAGCCGTCTGCGCCCCAATCTTGGCCGGCGCCGTCGCGGATAAGTACGGTGTCAAAGTGCCCTTCACAATAGGCCTCACGCTCGCCACCGTCGCGGTGCTTCTAGGTCTTGGCATAAAGGAGGCGAAGAGTGGCGCGACGTCCGCAGAGCCGGCTAAGCCGTCGCCCTCCACAGCCAAGACCGCTGACAGGAACCCGTCGGGCCAAACCAAGTCATTCCTGTCCCAGATAAGCGACATGTTCACACACAACAGCCCGGTCGCGCTGTATCTCTTGTTGGCCGCGAACCTCGTATCAGGGCTCGCAAACGGCACCGTGGGGATCATCCTGCCTTTCACCATCATGGATAGATTCTCTGACACATACACGGCAGTCTCCGCCGTACAGACCGCCGCCGCGTTGGGTACAATGCTCGTCCTGGTACTGGGAGGCAGGCTGGCCGATCTTTACGGACGCCGCCGCGTCATCATGACGTCCTTGATACTGCCTCCAACCATCGCGCTCGTATTTGGAGCCACATCCATCTGGCAGATGTACGCAGTGATCATGGTCGTCACCCTGATCGGGAACCTCTCCAGCCCGGCAATTCGGGCCTTGCACCTGGAAGTGGTCCGTCAAGGCGACCGGGCGTCTTTCTCGGGCCTAAGCTCCGGGCTGTCGTCCGTCGGCTACGCTCTCGGTTCGGTCCTGGCAGGGTTCTGCTACAAGTGGTCGCCCAATGGAGCTTGGATTGTCGACATTATCCTCTTCACCCTTTCGGGAGTACTGTTTGTGATGGCGGCATCGCGACATGAAAGAAGTCCCGGAGCGGAACAGGAAGCCGTGGCGACCTCGTAGAAAGCCATCCTCTGGTTAAGAACCTTTCGAAAGGAAGTGCTCACATGGACATTTTCGAGGCGATTGCCAACAGAAGGTCTATCCGGGCTTACAAGAACGAACCTGTGCCCGCGGAGTCTCTTGAGAAGGTCCTCGAGGCCGCCAGGCTTGCTCCCACTGCCGCCAACCGTCAGGAGTTCAAGTTCATCGTCGTAACCGATGAGGCGACCCGAAAGGCCCTTGTTCCTGCATGCAATAACCAGGCCTTTGTCGGTCAGGCGGGAGCGGTAATAGTGGCGTGCGCGACAAGTCCGGAGAGGCGCTTCCACGCAGTAGATGTAGCCATCGCCGTAGACCACATGACGCTCGCTGCTCACGCCCTAGGCCTGGGCACCTGCTGGATCGGCGCCTTCTCCGAAGAAAAGGTGAAGGAACTGCTCGGGATTCCCGAGGAGGTTAAGGTAGTTATCCTTCTGCCGGTCGGCATCCCGGCGAAAGAAGGCGTCATGAGGCCGCGGAAACCCAAAGAAGAACTTTTCGTGAAGGACAAGTGGCAGTGATGCCTTAGCGCCCGCTGGCAGGCTACGGAGCCGGCCAAGTGTCGCGAGGTCACGAGGGGGTAGCCCGTTCGCCCGACCGTCTCTGCGACCAGAGCAGGGCCGGGCGTTAGGACAAAGCGGACCAAGCCCTGAAAAGGTTCTCACGGTGTGTTTCGATGTAGAACTCACGTTCCCGGGGGTCCATGGAGTCCAACCTGGACATGATCTCCGGGAACGCCTTTTCCAGGCCGTACTCAGCGTCAAGGTTCTCCGGCGGCATGCCTTTAGATGCCGCTTCCTTTATGATCCCGGCCACAGTCCGGAGGTATTTGGCGTTTCGCTTCAGGAGCTCCGGTCCCGAGATCTGTCCGTGCCCCGGGATGACCGTTCTTACCCGCGCGGCCCACTCCCTGAGTCCAGCTATCCATGTGGAGAGAGACCTTGGGTCGCCGATCGAGGGAAAAGGATCCTCCACGGCATCCCCCGCGGCAAGAACTCCCGTTGTGACGTCGTAGGCGACGCACGAGTCGGCGGTATGACCGGGAAGGTGACGGATCTCTATCCGCCTCCCGGAAGGATCTCCGGTTAGGACCGGCTGTATGGGGCTACCTGGCCCATGCCTCCCCTTCCCTGTTGCGCGCAGGCTCCAGTGCGGGACTCTCTCAAGGTCGAGAGCCAGCGAACTTGTGAAGGTGAGAGACGGTAAAACGGGCTCGCCGCCCTTTACCAGTTCCGGGCTTTCCCGCCGGATCTCTTCCAGCTCAGGATGGGACGGCGCCAGGAGCCTTCCGCGGGCGAACTCGTGGGCTATCACAACTGCGGCGTTAAATGCCCCCGTGCCCAGGCAGTGGTCCCAATCCGCATGAGAATAGGCGACATAGACCTGTCTGTCCCTTGCCATTTTTGAAAAGAGGGTCATATCTCTCGGGTTGCACAAAGTGTCAAAAGCCAGTACGCTCTCTAGTCCCATGAAGAGCACGCTTACAACAGCGGGCCCGTGTTTTCCCAGAGGACGCAAGTAGGTGAACACGCCTTCTTCTACGCGCCGGAATACAGGTTCAGACGTGGACAACCTTAGTCCCTCCAAGAGCCGGCGGCTCTCCCCTTCTTGTCTAGGCGGTGTATCGCCTCAATGAACCTCACGGTCCCGGTGGTTCCCCTCATCACCAGGGAATGGGTCCTGGCGACCGCCCCAGAATACCTCACTCCTCTAAGAAGCTCCCCATCTGTAACACCAGTAGCAGCAAATAGTACATCGTCACCGCGGACAAGATCATTCATAGTGAGTTTTCGGCGTACATCCCTGATGCCCATGGCTTCCGCGCGGGCGATTTCCTCAGGCTTGGTCGGACAGAGGCGTGCCTGCATTTCGCCACCCGCGCACCTAAGCGCGACGGCGGCCAAAACGCCTTCCGGTGCGCCACCGATGCCCGCCAACACGTCCACGCCTGAGTCCTCGAACGCTACCGATACGGCGGGGCTCAGGTCTCCGTCGGGTATGAGCTTTATGCGCGCGCCGGCCTTGCGCACATCGCTGATAAGAGCCTCATTCCGTGGACGGTCAAGTATGACCACGACGAGGTCCCTTACGTTTTTCCCAAGCGAATCGGCCACTTCGAGGAGGTTGTCCCCTATGGGAGCGTCTAGATCTATCCTGCCGGCCGCCCTAGGCCCCACGGCCAGCTTCTCCATATACATATCGGGGGCATGGAGCAGGCAGTCTGACTCCGCGACGGCGAGGACGGACAGAGCCCTTGAGAGACCCCGCGCGAGCACATTTGTGCCTTCCAGAGGGTCGATCGCCACATCCACCCGGGGGCCCCTTCCGGAACCGACCTTCTCCCCTATGTACAACATTGGGGCCTCGTCCATTTCGCCTTCGCCGATGACAATGGTACCGTCGATGTCGATTGTGCCCAGAAGCTCCCGCATCGCCGTTACCGCGGCTTCATCGCAGCCTTCCTTGTCGCCGGTACCCATAAGCCGGCCCGACGCAAGAGCGGCGGCTTCCGTCACCCTCACGAACTCAAGCGCTAGTTCACGTTCGATTTGTTCGCTCAATACTTTACCCCCACGGACTCTGGCGTTTGATTGGACAAGTCAATACTAACACCCGCCGAGAAAAGAGTGTCAAGGGACAGATAGCCTGTTTAGCGGGAATGCAGGCACAATGGGCACGGCGCCCGTGGATTCCGGGGTGCTTCAAAACATCTCAGCCGGTTCTTCTTGAACCGCGCCTAGACGTCTTAGGTCCCAGAAACAACACCAATTTACACAACTTGACTTTTTGTGCCCTGGAAGTGTCAGGTATAATGCCCAATGACCGCATCAGGATCACTACAAGGAGGTGCCCCACATGGAACTAAAGGGAAGCCAGACCGAAAAGAATCTGAAGATTGCCTTCGCGGGCGAGTCTGAGGCGCGCAACAAGTATACATACTACGCGAGCGTTGCTAAAAAAGAAGGTTACGAGCAGATCGCAGCCATTTTCCTTGAGACGGCCGAGAACGAGAAAGAACACGCCAAACTATGGGCGAAGCAGCTTGGCCTTATAGGAGACACAATGAAGAACCTTGAGGACGCCGCCGCCGGCGAGCACTACGAATGGACCCAGATGTACAAAGAGTTCGCCGAGACCGCGAAAAAGGAAGGCTTCGACGAACTGGCCACCATGTTCCAGGAGGTAGCTGAAGTAGAGGAAGCCCACGAGAGGCGCTACCGCAAGCTTCTGGAGAGAGTCCAGTCGGGCACGGTCTTCAGCCGTCCCCAAGTCACCAAGTGGCACTGCAGGAACTGCGGCTATATCCATGAGGGCCTCGAGGCGCCCGAGCTCTGCCCTGCCTGCGCACATCCCAGGGCTTTCTACCAGGTGCTTTGCGAGAACTACTAAGAAGCGAATAAGCTTCGTCATAGGACGTCCTCGACCATTACCGTGGGTCGAGGACGTTCTGCTTGATAGACTGGCCGCAACGGCGAGCCTCCGCCGGACGACTCCGGAAGCGGACACATCACTCGGGGTCGGGCTCAATGACCCGTACCGAGTCGGTCTTCTTCCGGGACATCTCCCGCACCAGCTTCCGGTCTGCTTTCGACATAAGCACGATGTTCATATCGTAGCTTTCATAATCCGGGTACAGGTCTTCCCTCTTGACCAGCAGCTTAACCCGCGGCATAGCGATTGTCTGGGGAAAAGCAATGCCTCACGCGCCCGGTTAAGGGCGAATCTGAGGTTACGCGGCTCTCTCGAGCCTCTTCGCTTTATGGACCGACATCAAAACACGCCTCCGCCCCGCATTCTACAGGCGGTGAGGACACAACGTCAATGGCATCCCGCGGTAGACACATCAACACGCGAGTTTACATAAGATAGCCCGATCCTATTTTCACATAAGGAGGGTGTATTGCATGCGTAGGAGTCCCCTCCGGGGCGATGCGTTTTCCAAAGACCGGCCTTTATTCAGCCGGCCGGCTGCATCGCCTGCGGAACCACCCAACAAGCAGTCGCCGGAAGTGCAGCCAGAGGCGACTCCGCAGTGGGCTTCCGGCTCATTGGACAGAAGCGACGCCGACAGCGTCAAGGAAAGCGCTTTGGGACTTAGGAGACGCAGACCACCTTGGTGTCCGCCTGAAGACCCGTGTCCGCCCGATAGGCCGCCGTGGTGCCCACCTGAAAGGCCGCCGGGAGATCCCCCGTGGCGTCCGCCCGAGGCCCCTTGCCCTCCGGTTGAGCCTCCGTGGTGTCCACCGGGCGGACCGTCAACTCCTGATGGCGGTCCGTGCCCAGGGCCGTGGCCCCCGGGTTACCCCAGCGGTAGGACGGTCCAGCTGGCGGAAGCGTTCGTGCCCTGGCAGATCTACAACGGTTACTGCCCGCCGGGACAGCTGGAGGGACCGGGGACCATATTCCCCGAGCTCTTGCGGCATCCACCCCTATACCAGTATCCGCCGGGTACGGGCGGAAGGAGGGGATAAGCGTGGACACGCGATACTTTGAGATGCTCCGCCGAATCATGGAACTCCAGTTCATCACTCTGGAGCTGAACCTGTTTCTCGACACTCATCCCAACGATGAAAGGGCGCTATGCGACTTCAAGGCCGCTCAAGACGCTCTCATGCAGGCCATCCACGAGTTTGAAAGGGCATTCAATCCGCTTTTCAGCTTCGGGGTGGGACACGTCGAGAACGGTTGGAACTGGATCTGCGACCCATGGCCTTGGGAGATCAACTGGAGTCAAAGGAGGGGTTAGGCTATGTGGGTGTATCAGAAGATGCTTCAGTATCCCGCAGGAACAGTAAGTACTTGCAACCCGAAGCTGGCGAAAGCCATCATCACGCAGTATGGGGGCCCTGACGGGGAGCTTGCCGCCTCCCTCCGTTACCTGACCCAGCGCTACACCATGCCTATACCGGAGGCCAAGGCGGCCTTGACCGATATCGGTACCGAAGAGCTGGCGCACATGGAGATAGTGGCGACGCTCGTATACAACCTGGTGAAGGACGCTAACGTGGAACAGATAATAGCGGCGGGAATGGAAGGATACTATGCCGACCACGACAAGGCTCTCTACTTCGTGAACGGCGACGGCGTCCCGTGGACTGCAGCCTATATCCAGTCAAAAGGCGACCCCATAACCGACATGCACGAAAACATGGCCGCCGAGCAAAAGGCAAGGTCAACCTACGAGTACTTGATACAGATTGCGAATGCCCACGGCGATCACGCAGTCACGGACGCTCTCAGGTTCCTCTGGCAGCGAGAGATCGTGCACTTCCAGAGGTTCGGTGAAGTCCTGAACCTGCTGCACGACTACTACAGCCGCGATCACATCTTTGAGATGAGAGGATGGAACCCGTACAAGGTACCGGATGCAGAGAAGTAACCCCCGTACAGGGCCAGTGCCGTTCTTTGCGACCTTTCCGTACAGTGGAGGGGGGCGGGCAACCCTGCCCCTTCTCCTGGGCTTTATCCTTCCACGGCCCGGATTGCTGCCCTTATCGCCGTCTCGATGGCCTTTCCGCAGCCTCCGGTCCTGAAGGCCTGCGACCACCGCGCCTGGATCCCTTCTCCGGACGGCACAAAGCCTATGATGTCCTTACACTGAGTCGTGCCCATGGCATCCTTGAACTCTTGCGCCACTGCCTGCCCCAAACTGTAGCACAGGGCCTTTTTCTGCGCGTCCGCGGCATCTGTCCGACCGACCTTGGCACTCAAAGCCACGATGGCACCTGTCAGGGCTCCGCAGGTCTCCCCGAGCCTGGCGACGCCTCCGCCAAGCCCAGTGCCGTATGACGGGTGGAGGTCCGCATTCCAGTACTGCCCCAATGCCCAAATCGTCGTCTCTGCGCAGTTGTAACCCTTGAACCGTATCTCGTGGGCTCTCTCCAGGAGCTTCGCTATCTTGTCGTCGCTCGCGTTTCCGGTCAACTCCGCTACCCTCTTCCCAAGATGGTTGCTAATCCTAATTACCCAATCCTGACGGCTTTCTCCTAGTTGCCTGCCCCCGGTTGCTTACGCCTGGTAGCCTACATATGGTCCCCACTTCTGGTTGACTACGTCTGCTCGACTACGCCCGGTTGACTGCTTTCTGTATCTGCCTCGGGGCGTCCGGCCTCGGGCCTACTTTATCGCCAACGAATCGATGAACCTGTCGAGTGCCCTGGCAACCAACCCCATTCTCAGGTCGATGGCGCCGGAAGGACACATCTCATGGCAGCAATAGCACCGTATGCACCTCTTATGGTCTATTACCGCTTTCTTCCGGGACATCGAGATCACTTGCGGAGGGCATGACCTCTGGCACACGGCGCACCCGGTGCACTTCATGAGGTTAATTACGGGCCTTGCGGTGATCGACTTCTTCATTATTCCGCCGAACCGAAGAAGCGATCTGTGCCTGTTTCCGCTTGGCATCCGGAAGTCTTTGATTGTAAAGGACTCGGGCGGATCGCCAACTACTTCGATGTCCTCCTCGGCCACGGCTCCTGCCCCGTGTTCGGCAGCAGCCTTCAGGTACGGCACCACCGTGGGATCGACTCCCGCCAGGCGGAGAGCTACCGAGTCAACCGCGACAGGGTCGGTCGAAGCCATGATAGCCCCAAAAGGACGGGGCCTTCCGTGGGAAGGTCCGTCGCCGTCCATCGCTACGACGGCGTCGAGGACAGAGACCGCGGGTCTCACTGCCGCGAGGAGGTCAAGCAGCATGAGGCCGAACTCCTCTTTCCCCTGATAGCGAAGGTGGAACTTAGCCTTTCTCGTCCCCGGAATACAGCCGTACAGGTTCTTGACCGCTCCGGTGTACCCCATAAAGCCGTGGGTCTTCATCTTGGCCACGTTCACCAGGGCTTCCGCCTGTACGACCGGCACGGCCACGTAGAAATCCTTGCATACCCGCCCCTCAGGCACCCTGACGTCCAGACCCTCGTCAAAGGAGACTACACTGACGCCTGCTTCGCGGCACGCCTGAGCCACGCCGGATGCCTCGGCTGCACCGAGGGTATCTCCCCTGCCCGGACTGTCTCCTACGACAACTCCTTCTGCCACCTTCTTTACCTCGGTGACCACGGCTTTCACGACCTCAGGGTTCGTGGTGATGGCCAACTCCGGTCTTGAGGGTGACAAGAGGTTGGGCTTTACGAGGCAAGTCCCCCTACCGGGCAACAGGCTCTCCGCTCCTCCCAGCAGGCTGAAAGCTCTTTCCACCGCCGTGCGCACTACTTCCGGATCGTAGGAGTCGCATTTTACAAGAGCTACACGGACACGCGCCAAGGGGCACCACTCCACAGTGATGATATATCCATAGTACCATGGGTATGGAACCACGGACACGGATTTACCGGAGGCGAGCGGGTTGAGCGGCTCAAGGATAGACGACCATAGGTTGGGAAATACGCATTGCCCTCTGACGGGGTGTTGCTCGAGAAAAAGCACGGCAACAAGCGAAATGACGGGCGGCGCAATAGACACCGCTCTGGGCTCGCACGCCACTCGCCTGCATGCCGCCCTCGAATCGCGTCCGAAGGTGCGATTGGGCCACTTCCCCACCCCGCTCTCAAGGCTGAGTAATGTCGAGCGACACCTTGCCAGGGAGCATCTATACCTCAAGCGCGATGATCTGACAGGGGTTTCGCTGGGCGGAAATAAGGTGAGGGGCTTGGAGTACCTGCTGGGAGACGCCATATCCCTGGGGGCCGATGTCGTCATAACCGGAGGAGGCCTCCAGTCCAACTTGTGCTCCTTGACTGCAGCAGCCTGCGCCAAAGTGGGTCTACGCTGCGTGATAGTACACAACGATATGCGACCGGAACCGGGCGCGATAGCCGGAAACATGCTCCTCAATGCGATCTTCGGCTCAGAGGAGGTCTTTATTGGCCGGGTATCCGAAGAGGAGCGCGCCGCCGCGATGGACGGGCTGGCCGCGGAGCTCCGCGCTCAAGGGTCTGTTCCCTATGTAATCCACAATGGGGCATCAACGCCAATGGGAGCGCTGGGATACGTTTCGGCCGCACTGGAGCTGTTTAAGCAGTCACAAACCCTGGGGCTCGGCCTCCAGCACGTAGCCATAGTAGGTGCCATGGGCGGTACTGCTTCGGGGCTGGTCTTCGGGGCAGCTGCACTTGGCGCTCCCTTCCACGTCCACGTCATAAGCGTCGAGTACCCTGAGAATGAGCTTCGCCGGCGAATAACAGACCTCACTCGGGGAATCGAGGAAATGCTCGGGATCCAGCCGCCTGTCCCCCCGGCCGAAGTAATGACTATCCACGACCGCTACCTCGGAGAAGGGTACGGAATCCCGACACCCGAGTCGCGAGAGGCTGCCCGGCTACTGGCCATCCACGAAGGCATCATCCTGGAGAATGTGTATACATCAAAGACTGTGGCCGGGTTTCTGGACTTGGTTGCGGGCAGGAACACCTGGGTTCACGGGCCCGCCGCATGCTTCCACACGGGCGGCATGGGAGCGCTGTTCGCGCAGAGCCACCCTGCCGCCGTATCACCTCGAGGTGCACCTTGACTCCGCGCATCGCGGAACCGATCTACGGCCTGAACGCTTACCTTTTTGTACATGATCTCGCGTCATCAGTTACCTTTTGTACATGAACGCGCCCCGAACGGTTACCTTTTGTACATGACCTCACGTCATCAGTTACTTTTTGTACATAATGCGCCCTCAACGGTTACCTTTTGTACATGACCCCGCATCATCAGTTACTTTTTGTACATAATGCGCCCTGAACCGTTACCTTTTGTACATGACGTCGCACCATCAGTTACCTTTTGTACATGAACGCGCTCGAACGGTTACCTTTTGTACATGATGTAGCTCCGAACACTTACCTTTTGTACATGAACCCGCCCCGGATTCTTACCTTGCGGGAAGTCATCCCAGCGTCACAATTACATCGGCGGCGTTGACCATCGCTTTCGTGTGGGCGATGGTAATCACCGTGCGTCCCCTCGCCAGAGCGTCAACTGCCTGCTTGATCAGCCGTTCGGACTCAGCGTCCACTGCGGAAGTCGGCTCGTCGAGAAGCAGGATGGGAGCGTCCTTCAGGAAGGCCCTCGCGAGGCATATACGCTGGCGCTCTCCTCCCGAGAGATTGCCACCTCTCTCCCCGAGCACGGTGTAGTAACCGTCGGGGAGTTGTTCGATAAATGCGGCCGCGTTGGCTGCTTCGGCTGCCCGCCTTACTTCTTCTTCTGTGGCATCCGGTCTGCCGATCAGAATGTTCTCCATGACCGTCCCCGGGATAAGCCACGGCTCCTGAGGCACTACCGCAATCATGCTTCTCAGGTCCTTGAGCGGTATGGCCGACACGCTTCGTCCGCCTATGAGGATGTCTCCGAAGATTGGGTCGTACATGCCCAGGAGCAGCCGGAACACGGTACTCTTCCCGGAACCGCTGGGCCCAACTATGGCCGCACGGGCTCCACCCGGGACCGCGAAAGAAAGACCTTCATGCACCATCTTTGACCCGTAACCGAACCGCACGTTCCGGAACTCGATGGCGGGAGGTGAATCCGGGGTCCGGGCACCCACCGTGTCAGTGCCTGCAGCGCCGGCCCCTGAAACCATAGCGTTTGATGCGATACCACAGGGCGCGCCGCCCGGGGCCTCGACGGGGATGTCGGGGGCAACGCCTTCTCTCTCCTGCGGGATGGCACACGCCTCTTGGACCCTCTGAAGAGCCGCGAGGTTTTGCTGAAGTCCTGCCCAGATCTCACCGAGTTTACCGAAGGGGAAAAACGCCCGAGAGCACAGTTGCACCAGACCGGTCGCGTCGCCCGGCGTAAGCCGTCCGCGGAAAACCATACCTCCGGCGAGGAGCAGCATCCCTCCCATTCCGATAAACGGAACGGTCATGACCACTCCGTTCTGGATCGCCATGAAGAACCCCCGCCGTCTGGCGGTCTTTAGGTGCTCGTCAACGACTCCTCCAAACCGCCTGCCCATCTCCTCTTGGGCTCTCAGGGACTTGATGACGGCGATCCCGCTGAAGATGTTGGTGGCCGACTCGGATACACCCGCCAGCGTCTCCTGGTATCTCTGCCCGGTCACCCTGAGCGGCCGGGCAACCAGCGCGCTCCCCAAGAAGGAGACTCCGGCCATCGCCACGAGGCCTATAGCCATAGGCCAGCTCCAGATAAACAGCCAGGTTATGGACATGACTATGAGGTATATCTGCTTCGTGCCATTTACGAAAGCTCTGATGCCCTCTTTGGCGGTCTCCACGTCATTTTGCAGCCTGGATATCACGTCTCCCGATTCATGGGTGTCGAAATACTCTGCTTTGCCGCCCATCACCGCCTGGAAGAGCCTCCTCCTAAGGCTCAGTGCGCTGTCTTCTACGACTTTCGACTCCATATAGTGCCCTGCGGCCGAAAGAGAAGCCCGACACAGCAAGACGACAGACAGGAACCAAACCGCTCTCCAGACGGCCTGAAGGTCAGCGGCAAGCGCGGCGTCGGTGATGAGACGAATGCTCCACGAAAGCCCTATGCTGTCGGCCAGCATGTCGACAACGGCGACTGCAAGGGTCGCGATCAAGAGGGGTTTTCGCTCGGTAGCGGCGTTCCAAAGGTGCTTAAGACCCGCGCTCCTCGCGGCGAATCACTCCCTTCCTGGGGCGAAGGCGTTCGTGAAAGACTTACCTCGCCGGTGAACAGCGCCCAATACAGCCCCTTGCGCTCCAAGAGTTCCTCATGAGTGCCCGTTTCAACCAAACGGCCTGAGTCCATCACGAGCACCAAGTCGGCCACCTCGGCAACCTCAAACCGGTGCGTGACGATGAGGCAAGTGAGGTCCTTACGGGAGGCGATCCGCGCCAAGATCCCTGCTTCGGTCTCCCTGTCCACCGAAGAGGTGGGCTCATCGAGTAGAAGGACCGGGGTCCCTCTAAGAAAACCGCGGGCGAGGCACAGGCGCTGCCTCTGACCGCCCGATAGGAGTGAACCACGCTCACCGACTTGGGCCGACAGCCCGTCTTCGTGATCGAGCACAAACTCCAGGGCCCCGGCCATTTCCAAACCTCTCCGGACACTGGACGAAATGCCTTCGGGGTCAGACCAAATCGCCCCGGGACATCTTGTCGTACCGGATAAGCGGCATATTCATGGTCCTCTGCACGAATCTTCTCCTAAGCACCGAAGCGACCGATTCCGTGAGGTTCACCCGCACCAGCAACACATTAACAATTTTAAGGTATGACTTAACCTATCCACCTGATGGAGCACGGGGGCCTGTGAGAGCACTTGGTGAGCACGTTGAGGGCACTTTGAGAGCTCTTTGAGGGATATTTGAGACTCTCTGCCCGCTCTTGGAGGATCCCTAGCCTGGTCTCAACTGCCTGAAAACCCCCATTGACCGCCGCCTTGGCGTTGTGATACTGTTTTCTCCGTTCGCCTTACGGGTCTCGGCAGACTATCTCCCCATAGTACGACAGAGGAGCCTCAGTCATGTCTTTCATAGGACACGTGGCTTCACTTGGCAGTCTTCGAAAATACCGGGTACTGGCCATCAAAGGGTTCATCCAGAACTTGCAGTATTCGGCTTCGCACTTGGTGAACTCGGTTGCCAGCGCGATTTTCGGCGTGCTTGAGGTGCATTTCTGGCTGAACGTTACACCACCTCAAGGGTTCGCCGATTACGCGCCTATCACCATTGTCCACTACTTGACCTTTAGCCAGTGCATTGTGTGGTTCACCCAGTTCGGCATACGGGTACGCAACAGAGTGAGAGACGCCGTGAGGTCTGGAAACGTGGCCACGGAACTCATGCGCCCTATCGACTTCTACGCCTATCATGTAGCGACTGAGTACGGCTCCTTGTTGTACGGACTGACCTTCAGGGGAATCCCGGTAGCCCTCATGCTGTCCAAGCTGGGCTTCTATATCCCAAAAAACCCGGCTGTCTGGGGATGGGCGCTCGTAGCCCTGCTCATTGGAGGTTACATCGCTGCAGCCCAATGGTATATGGTCGGACTGACGGCCTTTTGGACCACCGAGATCAGGACGGCCTACTGGGTCATAAGCTCGCTGAGCCTAGGGCTCGGAGGAGCCACGTTCCCCCTGGAAGTCTTGCCCGACTGGCTCTACCGCATCGCGCGGTGGTCTCCCTTCGCTTGCCTGAATTACAACCCCGCCCGGATCTACCTTGAGCTCTCGTGTCCCAAGCTGGTGCTTCCCGGTTTGGCGTGGGCCGCTATCGTAACCGTGATAGCCCAAACGCTTACGAGAGCAGCGCGGAGGAAGCTGGAGGTACAGGGCGGATGAGCCAGGGCGGCATCAAACGGATAATAGGCTTAATCCGTCTGTACGGGCTGCTCATATCCGGAGCAGTCAGGGCGAAGATGCAGTACAAGTTCGACTTTATAGCATCCATTCTTCTTGAGACGGTGATGGGTGCATACGACTACATGGTAGCAGTGGCTGCCCTCTGGAGGTTCCACACGATCGCCGGGTGGAACATCTATGAGGTAGGTCTCCTCTACTCCGTCTCCAAGATCGGATGGGGACTCTACCGCGCCTTCCTTGAGGAAGTAGACAGGTTCGAAGGGTACATCATCCGGGGCGACTTCGACGCGATCCTCACAAGGCCCTATCCGAGCCTGTTCGTGCTGGCGTCCCGGAACTTCGCCATGGAGAGGCTTTCATTCGTCATTCAAGGTACCGCGATCCTGGTGATTTCGCTGAGGAACCTCCTCGGGTTAGGCGTCCTGGACTGGTCGGGAGTCCTGCACCTGGGGCTCGCGATACTGTGGACGACTCTCATTACCTGCGCGATCGGTATCGCAACCTCGGCGGCGGCCTTCATCATTGTGAGAGTCGAAGAACTGCAGGTATTTACGCAGAACGCGCCCGGTACGGCCACGTTGTATCCTCTCGAGATATATCCCACCTGGCTGCGGAACATGCTCCTCTACTTCATCCCGCTAGGCGTGGGCAACTACATACCAGTGAGATACCTCCTGGGAAAAGGAGGCTCGTGGCTGAACCTGGTTGCGCCTGCGGTGACCGCCGCTATCAGCCTGGCGGTGGCGGTAAGACTATGGCATCTGGGAGAAGTGCGGTACCACAGCACAGGGTCATGAGGAATACGGTTTGGAACCGGAGGAGGGACCTAAGTGACTACGGGCCAGGAAGACCTCGCCGTTAGCGCGAGAAACCTGTGCAAGGCCTATTTTGTCCCGGTGAAGAAGTCTGGTTTCCTAGGGGGGCTGCGCACGCTGCTCTCGCAGGAAAAACGGCGGGTTGACGCCGTGAACGACGTTTCCTTCAACATCCGCCCGGGCGAGTTTGTGGGCTATATCGGCCCCAATGGGGCGGGCAAGTCGACGACGGTCAAGATGCTCACAGGGATACTCCATCCCACCTCGGGAGAAGTGCTGGTGGACGGGCTTTCCCCCCAGAAGCAAAGGAAGGAACTGGCGAGGCGCATCGGAGTGGTCTTCGGCCAGAGGACCCAGCTATGGTGGGACCTCCCCACCATCGACTCCTTTGATATCCTTTCGGCGATGTACGACGTGAACGCGTCCGACTATCGTGCGTTCCTAAAGGAGTTTGATGACCTCCTCGGTTTAGGCGAGTTCCTGGACACGCCTGTCCGGCGCCTTTCGCTCGGGCAGAGAATGCGCGCCGAGCTCGCCGCCGCCCTCATCCATAGGCCCAGCATCCTCTTCTTGGACGAACCCACCATCGGCCTGGACGTCGTCGCGAAGCAGCGGATGCGCGAGTTCCTGACGACCGTGAACGCCACCAGGGGGGTCACGGTGCTCCTTACCACCCACGACCTAAAGGACATTGAGGAGCTCTGCCCCCGGGTGATGATAGTGAACCACGGAAGTCTGATCTACGACGGGACGCTTGAGTCTCTACGAAACCACGCCCACTTACCCACAATCCTCGAGGTGAAGTACTACAAACTGCCCGAAGGGCTCAGCGCCGGCTCGTTTATCGGACCCCGAGGCGAGGGCGCCTCAGCGCCGCTGAACGGCACCTGGCAGATTGCCTCCGTAGACCCGGATTCACGATCGGTGAGGGTCCTCTTCGATAGGGAGCACTCCCCTGCCCCTGTGGTCATATCCGCAATGCAAGCGTTGGGCGAGATCAGGGACGTCTCCCTCGAGGAGCCTGCCATAGAGGACATCATAAGGCGCATCCTAGAGGTGAAGTAGAAACGGCGAGGGCCTTGAGCAGCATCGTGGCGTACGACCCTGCCGGGAGCGCGAATGAGATGCGCAGCTCTACCTGCGAGGGGTTATCCCGGTCCGGTTTGGGCTCCCCCACCACGAGGCCATCAGGTATCACCCACGCTCTCCTGGAGAACGACCTGAAGTACCTGCTGCGGAGCCCCCGCACGTTGAAGTCGGCAAGCGTGAGTCCCCTCTCCGAGAGTACCTCGTCTATTCGGCAGGCTATCTCCGGCCTGCAAGGAGCCAGTACCGCCGCGACAGCGGGTATGTCCAACCCAGGGTCTGAGATGGGCTTCGTAGGAAACAGATAGGGCCCCGCTTTTCCGGGTACCTCGCGGAACGGAACCCCACTCCCTTTCACTATCCTTCTCAGCACCTCGTTCCAGACAAAAGCCTGATACGCCGCGATGTACCGCGCCATGGCCTCATGGGGAATGGCGCTCAAGGCAAGCAGGAGGTGTTTCTTGGTGGCGCCGCCCAAGAGCGGCGCGGCGACTGCGCGGTCTTCCCGGCTCTCGCAGAGCTCAAAAACCTCATCCCACTTACCCCATGCTGCCGATACCTTGGCCCGCCTCTCCCTCTCAGCTTTCTTCTGGTTGGGGAACACCTCGGAGAGGTGGATCTTCAGGGCACCTTTTAGGTGACCCCTCACGATACGCTCAGCCACGAACTCGCCCGACCCGGTGACACTCCCGAACCGCTGGTCGTCGAAGTAGTTCGGGTAACCGTGCCGGCGGATCTCCTGAGCCCTGGACAGAATGCCCCCCGCCTCTTCTGAGCCGAGTCCGCCGACGCGGACCATGAAACGGTTCCCGACCAGCACCTTCGTGGAGACGAAGTCATCTGAAAAACCGAGGAACGTGAGCCGGATGTCGTCACGACGGGAAGTGAGTTCGTACTGAGCGGGGACCGAGATGTGCTGGGTCGTCCGGGCGTGCCGGTCCTTGAGCCCGGCGTATCCGACGAGAGAGGGGTCAACGCGGCTGGCACTCGCGATAGAGGATATTGCGTCGAGTGTGTTCCATCCCGACTTCTCCATGAGGTAGATGCGGTACTTGGCCTTACCGGGCGCGGCCTTCGTATCGATGCTAACAACCTCGTTTACTACGAAGTCATCGGGCGTCATCTTTAGGCGCACTCTGCCACCTCTCCTCTACACCTCATTCCCGTGACCAAGGATAGACTAATCTCGAAAGAAGCGCGGCGCAAGTCAAGTTAGTCTGCAGGGATCTCGCAACGCATAGTGAAGTCTTCCAGCACACTTGTACCTTGCTGTCTGGAGGCTAAGAACATGGATGACAAAAACACCGCCATAGTCATAGGGCAAGGAGCCGCAGGGCTTTCGGCAGCCCTGGCTCTCGCCAGACAAGGCGTCAAAGTGAAGTCCATCTCCAAGGTGAGGCCGGGTAACGCGACCTGCACCATCTATGCGGGCGGAGGTTTCACCCTTGGGGTGGGCGGTATGAGCACGGAAGAGCACAAAGAGATGACCTACCGGACGGGGCGGCATCTAAGTGTTCCGGACCTTCTGGACGTGTTTGCCTCCGAAGCGCCATCCATCGTGAGCTTCATGGAGGAAGCCGGAGTGCCGTTCACGGTAAGGCAAGGAGGACTGGGAGTCCGGAGAGACCCGGGTTTCCCCCTTCTCGGAGGAAAGCCCCTTACCGACGCACTTGCCAGGGCGTGCCTATCCTGCGGAGTAACCTTCATACACAACACTGCGGCCATGCGGCTCCTCGTCGGAGACGCGGGGATTGAGGGTGTTGAGTGTCTGGACCTAACTTCCGGCGAGGTTTCGGTGATACGCGCAGGGGCCGTGGTGCTTGCTACCGGCGGGGGCGGGGCCCTTTTCGAAAGGACCGACAACCCGCAGCGCATCACGGGCGACGGATACCGCCTGGCTCTGGAAGCGTCATGTCACCTCATGGACATGGAGTTCGTGCAGTTCTACCCCATCGGCATAGACATCCCGGGAGGCGCTCACTGGTTCCTGGACCTAAGCATCATCGACGCCGCCAGGCTTGTAGGCCCAGACGGACGGGAATTCCTCAAAGACATGCTGCATAAGGAAGGAATAAGCTCGGGAAGCGAGGCTAACCTCCTTGCGAGGGACAAGTGTACCGTCGCAATCGCCCTGGAGAGCCGGAAGGGACCGGTGCTCCTTCATCTTGAAGACATCGCGCAAGAGGCCTGGGAAAGCAGCCGCTACCTGAGCAGCATCGGCAGGATGTTCCCGAAGACGACGCCGCCCTGGTCGGGCCCCGTCGTCGTGCATCCCATCGAACACTACTTCCCCGGCGGAGTAGCCATCGGTACTTCGGGCGAGACGGAGATCCCCGGGCTTTTCGCCTGCGGGGAAGTAACGGGAGGCGTCGACGGCGCCAACCGCGTGGGCGGAAACGCGCTCACGAACTGCATACTGTTCGGCCGAAAGGCAGGCGAAGGAGCCGCGACGTACCTGAAGGGCGAATGGACCGCAACCTTGGACCTCAAGATCTCAGGAGTAGGGACCGGAATCCCCGTTACTCCGGGCCGGACTGCCGCCGACTGGGTAAAGACGTGGAAGGACAACGCCGCTCGGGCGGAAAGCGGCAGTTCGGTGAGAGAAGTCCTCCCCGAGGAAGTCCGGCGGGCTTTTAGGGAGTATTCCTCCAAGCACCTCCTGCCCGTTAGGGACGGCGCTACGCTCCGGGAAGGCCGGAAGCACCTGGATGACATGAAAGACCTGCTAACGAAACAGGCAGTCAGGTCCTCGAGAGACCTGCTCTTTGCAGTGGAAAACCTCGGTCTCTGGCAGACCGCGGTTGCCGTCACGGAAGCGGCCCTCATCAGGACGGAATCGAGGGGAGCACATTTCCGGTCGGATTATCCCGAAGAGGACAGCCGGTGGGAGAAGCACATCTACCTTTCTGCAGGTAACGAGTGACAACAGGCTGGATTAGCGATCGTGGTCAAGCTATGGGGCATACCGGGGTTGGGTCTGGCATCCCAGGTATGCCCCTAATGACCTGCTGGTAGTATCCAACACTACCTAACCGGCACGGCGTCAAGCGCCTGTCTGAAGTCTTTTTCTATATCGGCGTAATCTTCGATGCCTACTGAGACGCGTACAAGTCCGTCTCCGACCCCGTAGGTTTTCCTCTCCTCAAGGGGGATAGCCCTGTGGGAAGTCTTACCCGGATGGGATACAGTGGTAGACACCCCTGCCAGGCTCGGGACCAGTTCCACCATGCTGAGTGAATCTATGAACGCGCGGGCCGATTCGAGGGAGCCGCCCTTGATCTCAAAACTCAACATGCCGCCGTATCCCCCGCTCAGGTACTTCTTGCCGAGGTCGTGATAGGGGGACGACTCAAATCCCGGATAGTGGACAACGCCTACCTTCGGGTGCCCGCAAAGGAACCTGGCCAGCTCAAGCGCATTCTCAGAGCACTTCCGGACCCTGAGATCAACGGTCCTGAGGCCCCTCACGGTAAGCCAAGCGTCAAACGGAGACGGGGTTGGCCCATAGAGGGCGGCCAGGGCCCTCACTTTCGCTGCGGGCGGCTCCGTGCCCGCCGGACCGCCGGCATCTTCCCCGCAAGCGCTTTCTCCGGAAACATACGGTGCAAACACCGCCACTCCCCCGGTCACGTCGCTGTGCCCGTTCAGGTATTTCGTCGTGCTGTTTATGGAGACATCGGCCCCGTACTCAAGCGGCCTGCAGAGGACAGGCGAAGCAAATGTGTTGTCGACGACGAGCAAGGCTCCGGCGCTGTGGGCTATCTCGACCAGAGCGGTTAAGTCGGCAACTTCCATCAGCGGATTTGAGATGGTCTCGCAGTAGACAATCTTGGTGTTTGGCCGTATGGCAGAGCGGACCTCATCAAGGTTATTCGTATCCACAAACGTGGTCTCGACGCCGCGTTTCGGGAGATCGTCTTTGAAGAAGGTTAATGTGCCACCGTACAGCACTCTTCCCGCCACAACGTGGTCGCCGGACCTCACGAGCGCCAGCACCGAGCACGTTATCGCGCCCATCCCGGAAGCGAACGCCACGGCTTCGGAGCCGCATTCCAAGCTGCAGACCGCCTCTTCGAGAAGGTCAATACCCGGGTTTCTCTGGCGAGAGTAGACGTATCCCGGACTTCTCCCTTCGTATACCTCGTCAATCTGTTCGAGGTAGTCGAATGTAAACACGGAAGACGTGTAGATCGGCGGCACTTTCGGTACGGTCACCGACTGCGGGGGCTTGCCTCCGGCACGCACCGCCCGTGTCGCCGCCAATCGCCTCTCCTTATCCATGCGCGGCACCTTCTCTCTTCACCAAGGCCTTCAACCATCACAAGCGTTTATCACGAGCCTTACGCGTATCCGGGCCTAGCACCCGCTGAACAGGGCCGTGCTGAGGTACTTCTCCCCTCCGTCTGGAAGAACTGTGACAACACGCTTGCCGGGTCCGAGTTCCTTGGCCACCTTCAGGGCGGCAAACACGTTCGTCCCGCTAGAAATGCCGCAGAAAATACCTTCTTCTCTGGCCAGGCGTCGTGCCGTCTGGACAGCATCAAAATCGCTGACGAGAATCGCCCTATCGATCACGCTCTTATCGAGGATGTCGGGCAGGATCCCGTCGCCAATGCCTTCTTGGACGTGGAAACCTACCGGGATGTCCATGAGAAGCGAGGCCTTGTCCGGTTCAGCGGCAACCACCAGCACGTTCCCAA
>DUSU01000082.1 GCA_012842425.1 Candidatus Fermentithermobacillaceae bacterium
AGTCTACCAGAGGGGCCGGTGGCCCGAACTGTCTGTTCCTCAAGATCCGCTTTTACAGAAGTATAAGGACACTACTGAATTGGCCCTGTACCGTCTTGAAATGGTTGTCTGATTGAAATGGTTCCATGCCGCATTTGCTGCACTTGACGCGGCCCTTCTTTTTGGGCAAGCAGTCACCACAGAACCACTCGCCGTCTACGATTACCAGGGGCGCCCTGTCAATCCCCAGGTTCGAGACACCGCATGAGACACAATTGGCCACCGGTTGATTCCTCCCTTCCGCATTGTCTTTATCGCAATCGCGTCGGAGGTTCTTTAGAGAAAGCGAAATATAGAACACATGTTGACTTGAAAATGAGACTTACGACCTATCTCGCGAAACTTAGCTTCCTACGAAGGGCCTGGACCATCTGCACGGCTTGCGCAGCGTCTTGGCAGGTTTTGCCCGCAGATTGCTCGAACGACTTGATGGACTTACTGAACCAATCGGCCTCGGCGATTTCCCTTATCGTATTGGAGTTCTGGTCTGAAATGAGTGTGACGGCTTCCACTGCTCTGGCCAGGTCTTCGATGCGACTGGCGCTGTCAACAGTGCTTTGGGATATGAAGGTTATTTCGGTTGCCGAGTTCTCCACCGCTGCCTCGATGCTTTCGAGCGCCCTGCCGGCCTCTGCCGCGAGGATTACTCCTTGCTCAACTTGCTCCGTGCCTTTGCGCATGGAAGCAATGGCCTGCTCGGTCCGTCTGTTTATGTCCTGGACGAGATTTGAGATGTCTTTAGCCGCTGAATTGGATTTTTCGGCAAGTTTTCTTACTTCGGAAGCCACCACGGCGAACCCGCGACCGTGCTCTCCGGCTCTGGCAGCCTCAATGGCCGCGTTAAGCGCGAGGAGGTTCGTCCGCTCGGCGATCTCGCTGATCAGAGCCACGATCTCACCGATCTCCGCGGACCGTTGGCCCAGATCGGCTATTTCCTCGGCGTTCCTTATCACCATGTCCCGGATGGCTTTCATCTCTATCACGGTTCTCTGCACTGTTTCAGAACCCGAGCGGGCCAACGACATAGTTTCCTCAGCCGATACCGCCAGCTCTTCAGTCTTCTGAGACACGGCGTTCATGGACTCCGCCATCTCCGTGGCCAGCTGCGCGATCTGTTTGTAGGAGCCCGATTGGCGGTTCACTCCGTCGGAAACCTGTGCGAGAGCGCTGTTGACGTCCCCCGTTAGCCTGATCACATCCGCCAGGCAGTTTTGAAGGGTTTTTGTGCCGTCCAGCACGGAGGCAGCTACGCCTTCGAGGTTGCTTACGTCCTCGAGGACTTCTGCGACAAGGGAATTGCCTTCGCTAGGCATATCCAACATATCTATCCCCCCGGTTTTCCGTTAAGAATATCGAAGCCTTTATCAGTGTGATTAGTGATAAAGTCCGAAATTTCCAGTGAATCTCGCTCATGTGGGGTTTTTCACAAACCCTCGGAGATAAAGCGAGTCACGGCTTTTCACGCAAGGTGTTGGGGCGATCGATCTCGAATCCTCTTGCAGATAGGAGGCAAGAGACATGCATGACTTCAAAATCACAAACGTCAGGATCGTAGACGGCACCGGCGCACCGTATTTTCACGGCGAAGTCGCCGTGAAAGATGGAAGGATTGTGGAAGTCGGATGGCGGGTGGAGGGAGATGCCCGCCGGGTCATCGACGGACATGGACTTGTCCTATCGCCCGGATTCATAGATTCCCACAGCCACTCGGATACAACCTGGTTTGTTGACCGCCGCGGCGAGTCAAAACTCATGCAAGGCGTGACCACTGAAGTCACGGGGCAGTGCGGCGCATCTGCGGCCCCGTTCGGCGAGAAGCGTAGGGCTGCCCAGATGGAATCAACCACCGAAGAGGGAAGCCCCATAACATGGACATCTTTCGCAGAGTACCTGGATGCTCTGGAGCGGAACGGGGTAGGCGTAAACATCGTCCCCCTGGTTGGTCACAGCGCGGTCAGGAGCTCGGTAATGGGCTATGACAGGAGGCCGCCCACCGAAGCCGAGCTGGAAGAGATGAAAGGGCACATAGTAGAGGCCATGGAGGCAGGAGCCTTCGGCTATTCGTCAGGGCTTATCTATCCCCCCAGCTCCTACGCCGACACACAGGAACTCATCGAGCTCGCGAAAGCGATGGCGCCCTACGGCGGCATTTACGCGACCCACATGAGAAACGAAGGCATGGAACTCCTGAAGTCGGTCGAAGAGGCAATCACCATAGGCCGCGAGGCAGGAGTCCCCGTGCAGATCTCCCACCACAAGGTGACAGTGGAGAAGAACTGGGGCGCAGTGAAGGATTCTCTCAAGATGATTGAAGAGGCCCGGGCGCAAGGGGTGGATGTCCTGTGCGACCAGTACCCCTACATAGCTTCGGCTACCTCACTTACTTCCATCATCCCGGGATGGGCTCATGAAGGCGGTCCGAAAGCTCTGCTTGCAAGGCTCAAGGACCCGGAGACCGGGGCGAAGCTCAAGGAGATCGTTAACGAGAGCCGGTCCGGCGGCGGATGGGGCCGCCTCCTCATCACGAGCGTCCGCTCGGAGAAGAACCGCTTTGCCCAGGGCAAGCGGATCCCTGAAATAGCGGCTATCTGGGGCATCAGTGAAGTTGAGGCTGCTTGGCGGCTCTTGATCGAGGAAGAGCTTGAGGTTGGCGAGGCCGCCTTCGGGATGTGTGAGGAAGATGTGAAGACCGTCATGGCCCACAGGCTTGTGATGATTGGTTCGGACTCCAGCTCCACCGCGATAGACGGTCCGCTGGCTAAGGGACGTCCTCACCCGCGCACATTCGGCACGTTCCCGCGCGTCCTCGGGAAGTACACCAGGGAAGAAAAAGTCCTCACGCTGGAGCAAGCAGTGTACAAGATGACGGGAATGGCCGCGATGCGCCTCAAGCTCTGGGACCGTGGAGTTCTGAGACCCGGAGCCAAGGCGGATCTTGTGCTGTTTAACCCGGATACCATCATCGATACGGCCACCTTCGAGGACCCCTGCCGGTACCCGGTGGGCATCGAATGGGTCATGGTAAACGGCGTCATGGTCATCGAGAACGGAAAGCACACCGGGCAGATTGTCGGTAAGGTGCTCCGGAGGCCCGGGTACAAGAAGTAAGGTCTAACTTGAGTGACCTGGCTGAGAGCATCGTTCTAGGGTGGTGGTCCGGTGTCCCGGGAAGACATCACGCTGGTTTCAAAGCGCATATACCCCGGAGACGGGGAACCTTTTGCAGGGTCCGTCCGCATGGTCGGGGGAAACATCGTCGCCGTCGAGCGGTTCGGTTCGGATGTTCGGACCGCAGGTGGGGCTCCGGTTGGCGCAGATAATGCTTTGCGCTGCGCTGGACCGGACGCCCCTCCGGGTTCTGGGGTTCTCGCCGCGACCCACTCCGGGGTCCTCTTCGACGTTGGGGATAACATGTTGATCCCCGGCCTGATCGATGCGCACGTGCACGGTTCGGGCGGTTACAGCGCCGGCGGAGGCGCCGGAGCTCTTCAAGGAATGGCGATGTCGCTGGCCCTCCATGGCGTGACCGCCTTTCAACCGACCCTAGGAGCGGCGCCCGCGGACGAGATGGAGGGTTCGCTCGTGGCCGCCGCCGAGTTTGCTCCGTCTTCCGGCGCCGAGGTCCTCGGCCTTCACCTTGAAGGGCCGTTCTTGAGCCCTAGTTTTCCCGGAGCGATGTCCAAGGAGCACATCATTCCTCCCGACGTTTCGCTCATGGCGAGATGGGTGGAGATAGCGGGGGCAAGCATAGGCCGGGTTACGCTGGCCCCCGAACTGCCGGGTGCGGTCGAGTTGGTCCGGTACCTTGTGGGGCGAGGCATACCGGCATCCATGGGACATACGGCCGCTACGTACGAAGAAGCCGTCCGGGGATTTCGGGCCGGAGTAAGTATTGTCACCCATACGTTCAACGCCATGCGGGGGTTTCACCACCGCGAGCCCGGCGCCCTCGGGGCCGCCCTCGTGGAGAAGGGTGTGTTCCGCGAGCTCATAGCCGACGGGATCCACGTCCATCCGGCAGCCATGTCGCTCCTCATGACCTCATGCGGGGCCGATTCCGTGGTCCTTGTGAGCGACGCGATGCCTGCAGCCGGCTTACCTCCGGGTGAGTACGAGTTCTTGGGCAGGCGCGTAACCATGAAAGGCGATGGGAGGGTCATCCTGGAAGACGGCACTCTTGCGGGCAGCTCTGCGTTTCTCCTCGATTGCCTCAGGAACACCGTAGAAAAACTGCGTATCCCCTTTGCCTCTGCCCTGCAAATGGCCACCGTCAATCCTGCCAAAGCTCTCGGTGTGTTCGATAGGAAAGGAACGTTGGCTCCGGGAAAGGATGCCGACATAGTCGTTCTCTCGGATGACTATGAGGTATTGGGATGCTGGGTTAAGGGTAAGGAAGTGAAGAACATCTTCCGCTGAAAGGAGGTCCGGCGGATGCGAGCGGCGTTTTTTGAAGGGCCCGGGACGATAGTCGTGAGAGATACTCCAGATCCCGTGTGCCCTCCGGGAGGGCTTCTCACCAGGGTGGAGGCCTGCGCCATCTGCGGGAGCGACCTCCGTTCGTTTGAAGCAGGGTCCAAGCACCAGGGACAGATCATCGGCCACGAGACCATAGCCACCGTGATAGAGGTGGGAGAGGGTGTCCGGGGGTTCAAAGTCGGCGACCGGGTGGCCGATTGTCCCGTCACATGCGGGAAGTGCAAGTACTGCAAAGCGGGTTCGAACAACCTATGCCTTCAGAGGGGCAGGGTAGGGGGGAGGCCGCAGGGAGGTTTCGCGGAGCTGCGCCCAGTGCTCGCTTCGGCCGTCCAAGGCGGTTTCGTTGTAAAAGTCCCCGGCGACATCCTCCCGGAACATGCGACGCTCATCGAACCTTTGGCCTGCGTGATAAACGGTCAGGAGAAGCTGGTTTGGCGGCCGGGAGCTTCAGTAGCGATCCTCGGAGCAGGCCCCATCGGCATACTCCACCTAATCCTGGCCAAGAGGCAGGGAGCAGGCAAAACCGTACTTGTGGACCTAAAGGACGAGAGGCTGGAACTTGCCCGGCAATTCGGTCCGGACTACCTTCTGAACGGCAGCCGGCAAGACCCGGTGGACGAAACGTTCAGGATCACCCGGGGCGAGGGCATGGATATCGTGATAGTGGCATGTGTGTCGGCGCGGGCCCAAGCACAAGCGCTGGAGATGGCAGGCAGGATGGGGCAGGTGCTGTTCTTCTCCGGACTACCCGAGACTTCGCCGATGGTGACCTTGAACACCAACCTAATCCACTACCACGAACTCCGGGTCGTGGGCGCCAGGAGCTCGGTCAAGAGGCAGTGGGATGCGGCCTTGGAGATGATTCGTTTGGGCGCAGTGGATGCCGGAGCGATAGTGACCCATACGGTGTCACTTGAGGACATCGTGGAAGGGTTCGAACTGGCGAGATCGGGAAAAGCCCTTAAAGTCGCCGTGAAGCCCTAGGGCCATATGGGCCAAGGTCAATATACAGTAGGCACCGGGCATACTCTCTCTTGGGAGGGTTGCCCGGTGCATCACTTAACTTACAGGGGTACGGTGTCAGGGTACAGGAGACATGCGAGACCACTCCTGCTCAGGGCAGCCATGCGCGGGTGGAAACTGACCAACCTGCAGCACGCACTGCGGCTCCAGCATGACCTCCAGAAAGCGGGGCAAGCGGAAGCGCGAGACTCTAGAGAGTCTATGACTAACCCGCTATGCCAAGAACCCATTTGGCCATCGAAAGATAGACCAGAACGCCCATAATGTCGGCGAAAGATGTTACGAAAGGCGAGCTCGCCGCGGCAGGGTCGAGGCCAAACCGGTCGAGGGCGAAGGGTACGGCAACCCCTACCAGCGACGCTACTACCACGGAGATCACCATGGAAGCTCCGGTGATCATCGCGATCGTTAGGTTTTCCGTATATGCCGCCACGGCCCAGACCGCAGCGCCCATGGTCGTCCCAAGGGCAAGCGAGAGGCCTATTTCCCTTCCTAATACCCTCAGCCAGTCTTTAGGTTCCACGTCTTCCATGGCCAGGGCGCGCACCATGAGGGCCGCCGATTGGGAGCCCGCATTTCCAGCGCTGTCTATGAGAAGCGGGAGGAAGAAGACAAGAGAGACCACTTGCGTAATGACGGGTTGGAACCTGGATATGATGTTGCCCGACACAAGGTAAACGCCGACGAGAAGGAGCAACCAGAGAACACGGCTCTTGTAGAGGAGCGTGGGTTTGGCGTCCCTGAGCGGGATGTGTAGCGGCGTAATACCCGCCCCTTTATGGAAGTCTTCCGTGGTCTCTTCCCTGGCAATCTCAAATACGTCGTCGCCGGTGACAATACCCAGGAGCACTCCTTGCGAATCTACGACGGGAAGTGCCCACAGGTCGTACCTTTCCAGGAGGTCGGCAGCGTCCTCGCGGTCCTCAAAGGCGCTCACGCTTATTGCCGGAGTGCGCATGATCCCCCTTACCGTGTCGTTCGGGTTTCCCAGCACCACGTCCTTGAGGCTCACCGAACCCACGAGCCGCGAAGCTGCGTCGGTGACATATATGAAGTTGATGGTCTCGCTGTCTCTGCCCTTCTTCCGGACTTCCTCCATGGTCCTCTCGATTGTCCAGTCAGGCCTCACGGAGACGTAGTCAGGAGTCATGAGCCGCCCGATGCTTTCTTCCGGGTATCCGAGGAGCTGTCGGGCTTCTCTCAGGTCTTCGCCGTCAAGGAGGCTCAAGAGCTTCTGTGTGACCTCGGCGGGAAGCTCAGAAAGGAGCGCCGTCCGGTCGTCGGGCGCCAAGTTCTCCACGACGTTTCTGGCCTGCTCGTCGGTGAGGTCTCTGAGGAACTCCTCTTGTTCATGGCTATCCATGTAGGCGAAGACTTCGGCAGCCAGAAGCCGGGGAAGCGACCGGTAGAGTATCATCCTGTCGGGCTTTTCGAGCTCCATAAGCAGTTCCGCCACGTCGGCTACTGGCCATCTGGTAACCAGCCTTCTAAGGCGGCTCCAGTCTCTCTTGTCGATGAGTTCTCTAAGCTCGGGCATTCTCGTGGACACTTGGCGCACCTCCTTCTTGGGCGTTGTTTCTCAGGATGCCGCGGTCCGGCTTTGGGCAAGACTGCGCTGCATCACTCAGATACTTAAGTAACGACTGGCGATCGAGAAGTAGACGATGACTCCGAGAAGGTCGATAAGAGACGTGATAAGCGGCGAACTGGATGTTGCCGGGTCAAATCCCAACCTGCCCAGCAGCATGGGAGTGGCGATCCCAAGGACGCCGCTCAGGGCGACCACGGTCACTCCGCTAAGCGCGACCACCCAGCCTACTGCCGCTCCGCCCTGGAGGACGCCCGGTCCCCAGACCACGAGGCTGATGGTAAGTCCCAGCATGAGCGAGACTCCCAGCTCTTTGAGGAGCAGTCTGAACACGTCGCCGTAGTCGGCGTCTCCTGTGGCAAGATCGCGGACGACAAGCGTGGCAGCTTGCGCTCCTGCGTTGCCCCCGCAGCCAATAATGAGGGGCATGAAGAAAACCAACGCCACGACCTTTGATATTGCGTGCTCGTAACGTGCGATGACGCCTGCCGCGATAAGGTTCATGAAAATGAGTGTCATGAGCCACCCGATCCGGCTCTTGTAGAGCAGTCCGATGGTCGCCTCTCCGAATCCGACGCGCAAGGGACTCACGGCGGCCCCTTTGTGGAAGTCTTCGGTTGCTTCCTCTGTGGCGAGTTCCAGGATGTCGTCACCGGTTACCAGTCCCACGAGGATGCCCGAAGAGTCGACCACGGGCAAGACGAAGAGCCCGTACTTGTTCATTGTCCGGAGCGCTTCTTCCCGGTCCGCGAAGGCCGAGAGGCTTACGGCCGGAGTCGTCATGATGGACGAAATAAGGTCTGTCGGCTGCGCGAGCACAAGCTGGCGGAGCGACACGGCGCCGACCAGATGCCACAACCTGTCGGTCACGTAGACTACGTTGACCGTCTCGGTCTGTCTGCCCATCCTGCGGATGTGCTCCATGGCCGTCTCAACCGTCCAGAAAGGACGCACGGCCACGTAGTCGGGGGTCATGAGCCTGCCTACACTGCCCTCTGGATATCCGAGGAGGAACCGCGCCTTCTCGAGATCTTCCGGGCTGAGGAGGTTGAGCAGCCTCTGGGTGACCTGACCCGGGAGCTCCTCCAGGATCGCCGTCCGGTCGTCAGGCTTGAGGCCGGCGATAATCTGACGAGTCTCTTCGTCGGTGAGATCGCGGAGGAGCGCTTCCCGGTCGGGAGACTCGAACTCCGCGAAAACCTCGGCGGCGATACTCCTTGGCAGCGACCTGAATAGCAGCACACGACATTCCTTATCAAGCTTCGAGATGAGGTCAGCGATATCGGGAATGCGCCACTTCGACATGATGTCGCGGAGCGCAGTCCAGTCTCTGGCCTCAATGAGTTCACGGATCTCAGGCTTCTCGAAGACTGCCATGTTTCTCGCCTCCTTGCTTCTAGGTTTTGGACGCGGCTAGACCGGAGTTTCCGGACCCTGTATTCTTACGCACTGTGTGCTTAGGATGTCACGGGCGCAGCCGCGAACGGAGATCTACATCTTGCCCGGAACTCAATCTCCAGGCATAGCCTTTCCTCTTAAGTATGGGTTGTTCCTCAAGGTGCAGGCTGCGTTTTGGCGCGCGCGCCCGGCCCTCGGTCCTTTCCAGTCGAAGCGAGCCGCTCTCACCAAGGAAAGTGGGTCTTGGGAGCCGGCGTGTGCAGAACAAAAGTAGGATAACAGAAAGAAGTGGAAAGGAGAAGCCGTCGCGGGGCAAAATCCGTCAGGATCTGGTGACATGTTACCACCTTGGTCCGCCGGTCGTAAGATGACGTAATATGATCTTGAGGTGACCCGTATGAAGCCGGATCCGTCGCCTGACTGCCGCTTACTCGGGATTGCCCTCGGAGGCGGCGCGGCGAGGGGGTTGTGTCATATCGGCGTCTTGAAAGTGCTTTCTTCCAAAGGCATCGCTTTTCCTACAGTGGCCGGGACCAGCATGGGGGCGATTATCGGCGCAGCATATGTGTCCGGGAAGCTGGACGAGGCGGAGAGGATCGCCCGATCTGTCACCGCCCGCACCATGGCGGGGTGGGCCGACGTAAACCTCCAGAGCGGAGCCCTAAAGGGAGACGTGGTAAAGGCCATATTCCATCAGTTCGTTGGCGACATGACTTTCCAAGATTTACGTGACCGGGGGATTAACTTTGTAGTCGTCGCCGCCGACCTGGAAAGCGAAGAACCCGTCTACATCACGGAGGGACGGATAGATGAAGCCGTGAGGGCCAGTATGTCCATCCCCGGCATCTTCGAACCCGTGACCATCGACGGGCGGGTACTGGTGGACGGAGGGCTTATCGATAACGTCCCGGTAGGTGCCGCGAGAGCCCTTGGAGCCCATAAGGTAATAGGGGTGGAGGTACACAACCCGTATGACATCTGGGTGAGGACCGTCATTGGGCTAGGCCTCTCGCTTGCCCAGATGCGAGAGATGAAGGCGAAGCTGCAGGAACTCGCCAAAGACCCGCATGTGCCCTGGCAGAAATCCCTCGAGGCGTACAACGGTATGTCGAGGAAGCTTTTTGAGACGGCAGAACCGGCGATCGCGCGAGGGCGGCGTAAAGATGGCGTGAGGGGGAACGGCCAGTTCGGAAACGCGCTTCGCGCGCACCCACGGTTTAGAGACATGATGTCCCGCCTCCACCTTGGAACCCGTCGGAACGAACGGGACGAACAGGATAGACCGAAGGACGGTGAAGGCTGGACGGCCTTCAGGGCTACCTTGGTGGGCCTCGATATAATATCGTCCCTCCTCGAACAGGGGCGTGAGCCGTTCAGACCAAACGACCCGGCAGACCTCTTCATCCGGCCCGATGTCCGGCGCTTCCACGCCCACCAGTTCTACCGGGCGTCGCATCTGATTAATGAGGGAATAAAGGCCGCGGTTGAGGCATTGCCGCATGTGGAAAGATTGCTGCGGGGGGAGCGAGAGCCGGTCTAGCTGCGTTTACGGGCTTTGCCCTCGATTGGTTCAGGCGCCGCGGCTCAAGGAAGCGACCGCGTGCTCCTTATGCTTGACGACTCTATTTGCCGGACGTGCGTACCTGGTGTTATAATGGGGAACGTGTCGGGGCGTAGCGCAGCTTGGCAGCGCGCATGGTTCGGGACCATGAGGTCGCTGGTTCAAATCCAGTCGCCCCGACCATCTTATTTAAGCAAGCATATTACGCCGCTGGAAGGAATCCCTCGGACACGGAATCCCGCCGTATCATATGTGTATTGTTACGCGGGCTCCTAGATCTCCCTTGAAGAATGACCGGCAGATCTCCGCCGACAACACCCGGTAGGCCGGCCGGTACTCAGTGCGATATCGACGGGAGTGGTGCACCGCAGGGTAGTGCGCTCGCAACACGTACGACGTGAAGCCTCGGAAACTCGCTCGTCCGAAGGGCAGCACACCGTCCCGGACCAGTCGTCCCACGACAGTCCAACTGTGAGCGAGGTCTCTCCAGTTGCCGGGCGGCCTCTCCGCAAAGGCGACGAGCGCCCGAGATAAGGCCTCAGCTTCCAGGCCCAATCTTCTGAACGGACGCAGGTTCAGCCGCCCCACCGTATCGTCTGGAGAAATGCTCTCCCACAGCGGCTCGTCTTTGCAGGCATCCGGAGCGTCGGCGAGACGGGCAAGCTCCTCGTGAAGCGAGCGGAGGGCATGCTCCGGCGAAGCAATCAAGTGGCCGACACCTAAGTGGGCCTGGTAAAGCATCTTGTAAACATCGCGAACTTGCATGAGCGGCCTGCGATTACGGTGCACGAGGATCAGCGATGCCAGCCGCCGCTCACGGCCGGCTTTAGCAGACTCGGTGCAGCCTGATTGTTGCGTGACGTCCTGCGATACGCTCCTGCTGTCTTCTCCGGTATCCGCACTCATAGCTAAACTGGCCCCCTCCGAGGCTTCGGTGCCAAATGAAGAACCGGTGTCTTATCCATTCGAGCATGGGGACTCCTCTTATCAACTCTGGGTCTTGATTTCTCCTTCACGCTCGTACCTCACAACAATAACGCCCTTGGGAGTGACAGCGGTTTCTGTAACCTTGAGTGCTGCCGGGACAGTGCCGTCACCGAACAACCGCTTTCCACAGCCTAACGTTATCGGGTATATCATCTTCAGAACACGTCGACCAAGCCATGCTTGAGAAGTGTTTGAATGAGATTGCCGCTTCCCCACACATGCAGGTCCGGCCCTTCTTGTTGCTTAATATGGGCGACTTTTTCCACAATGTCTTCGTTCAAAATCACGGACGGCTGCCAACCAGCAGATGTTATTGTGTTCGAGGCGACGTATTTGGTCGCCTTATTGACTTCAGGCCATATATCTCCATGTTGTGGCCAGTAGGGTGCCCATATTTCATAGGTTTCCGCCCCAGCAATAAGATCGAACGTCGAGTTCATCTGCTTTCTCAGGAGCGTTCCAAGGGGCTTGTCAGAATACGGTGCAATCCACAGTCCCAGGCAGGTCGCCGCTGTCCCAACGAAGGAGAGCCGGGTGAAGTCGTAGTCGTTTGCGGCAGCGAGGGATTGCAGGATCGTTCCCTGGAACGAAAAAGCCGGGAGCCAAGAGGAGAATAGGGGAAACGCCACGACCGGCAACCGGCGCTCGTGCGAGAGTCTGTCAGTACTCAGGTAAGACTCCCTAAACCCGCTCTTGCTCATTCTTTTCACCCGATCTTACTGGGGAATAGTTCCCGTACTGGGTCACTGAGTCCTGCACTGCCAACTGAGGAATTTACACTTGAGTAACTATCAGAAGATGATAGATAGGCTGCACCTATCTTGCATTCTTGGCCTGTATCGACACGGCTATCTAACCAAACGTGACACTTAGTAGGAACCTATCCTGCATCCTGTGCCGGTCATTAGCGCGCTATCTGGCAACCTCTGACAGTTGTTCAAGTATCTTATGCTTTCTACGAATGACACCGGCAGGAAGATCCAGCAGTTCAGAGGTGTGATGGTGGAGTGACTATCACCGAAGTCATACGCTGAGGCGTTGGTTAGAACTTACCAGCCTGAGTTTCGGCTTCAGCTTCCACCCACCGAAGTTCATAGATTGACATGTCTTTCCAGCATCGGTACAGTGGCACTAGCCAGGTAGTTGACCCTAGAGGCGACATTTACAACTGCATTGGACTTCTGGAGATGCCGGAATACGCGATAACTGGCCTTATGGAGATCACGCAGACACCGCGCACGACGCTGAATCGGTCAATAAAAGTGCTGCTGGATAAAGGCTTGATAAAACAAGACGGTCTAGAGACTTCTACCGGCGGTCGCCCGTCGGTCATTTTCAACCTCAACGAGGATGGTTTCTACACAGTTGGTGTGGAGCTATCTCATACCAACATTCACGTGGTCATTTGCGACGCCCTGATGGAACCTCTTTGGATTGCCGATTTTCCCATTTTGGAAAAAAACACTCCCGACGAGGTCTTCTCAAGGGTGTTCGCAGCTCTAGAGAGCAATCTGGCAGAAGTAGTCGCCGATCCGGGGCGCCTTATTGGTGTTGGGATAGGGTCAGTCGGGCCGCTCGATCTGGAACGCGGGATGTTGCTTAACGCTTCCAGTTTCCCGAACCCTACCTGGCAGAACCTGAACCTGCGCTCGCTTTTTGAGGACAGACTAAGCGTCCCGGTCTATATAGCCAACGGTGCGAGCGCGGCGGCTATGTGTGAGTACGTTAGGTATGTTACTCACGATGTGCATAGCCTTGTGTTTTTCAACGTTGGTGTCAGCGTACGTGCCGGCGTGATCACCGGTGATACCTTGCTTACCGGCGACGGCGACAGAGAAGGCAGCTACGGGCACCTCATCATTGTGCCCGGCGGCAGACCTTGCTACTGCGGCAGACATGGCTGCGTCGAGGCCTACACCACGGCTCCGGCCATCGTCAGAGCCTTCAAGCACGAGATAAGGAAGGGCAAGTCCTCAAGCATTGTGGTCGCCAAGAGCCCAGACAAGGTACAGTTCGCAGACATCTGTGATGCTGCCAAGAAGAATGATGGGCTGTGTATTGAGGTTCTGCGCGATGCGGCCACGTACATGGGGCTTTTGATGGCCAACATCATCAACGTACTAAACCCTCAGGTGATA
>DUSU01000011.1 GCA_012842425.1 Candidatus Fermentithermobacillaceae bacterium
AGATAGCGTTGTCTCGCGGGCTCCAGGTGGAGCTTACTCCGGTGTCGCTCACGCCGGGTGCTAACATGGCGCCTGAGATCCAGGACATCATCGAGCGTGAAGCCCGCGCGCTGGGGCTTTCGACCCGCAGGATGCCTTCGGGGGCAGGGCACGACGCCATGACCTTTGGGAAAAAAGTCCGATCGGGGATGATCTTTGTTCCCAGCCGGGGCGGCATCAGTCACAGCCCTGCGGAGTGGACTTCCAAGGAACAGTGCGGAAACGGCGCCGAGGTCCTCCTAAGGACCGTCCTGGCCCTATCTCACACTACGGGATAGCCTGCCTCATCTCCGATGATTTTCAGTAAGGATACGAGGTTCTGAACATCTCGCCTGAGGTCCTCGGCGTCGATTTGAGGGTCCATAGCCTCTCTGAGCGTCTTCCTGGGGATGCCTACTAAGATGCTGGCGTCCACCACCGAGATGCTTGTGATTCCCATTTTTCTGAGGCCTTCCCGCAGAAGGTGGGTTCCTGCTCTAGCGTCCTTGGCGGAGAAAACCGGGAAGCCGATATCGTCGTTCCACGTATCCTCATAGTTTATCTCGACCGAGAGCGTGTTGTAGTTCTTCTTGAACCTAAGCATTCTCTTGAGGTCATCGCTAAGGCCGGCGAGTTCAGAAGTGGCGATGTCGTATATCTTGTCGACGACTCTTCCGAAGTGTTCGGGATTTCCGTGCGTTTCGGTGATGAGCTCAAGCATATCGGCCAGTACTTCCGCGCCGGGCAAGATGGGGGAAGGCCCGTGGGCCGCCGAAGACCGGATTGGGTTGGAAGGTCCCTTGCTGCCCATGGCCAGATAGAGCATGGGAGCGACCATCTCTTCTGAACCGATCACAAGCCCGGGCCCTCCGGCTCCGAACGGTCCGAAAACTGTCGCGGATACCATCGCTTTGGCGAGGTCGGGACCGAGAAAAGGGACGGCAGGACTATTGTCCAGGATAAGCGGCACGTCGTATTCCGCCGCTATTTCCCCCAGCCCGGTGTGAAGCTCGGGCAGCCCGTCGTCGTTTGCAGGCGTGAAGCCGCACCCCGGGATTCCGATTCCCATGGCGATTATGGCCGTCAAATAGGGGAGGCAAGCTTCGGCCGTAGCCGCGACGGCGTCCAGCGAAGGGCCGGCATGGGCGTTGGCGACCATCGCTACAGGAGCCGGCACTATGCCGTGGTATGAATAAGATGCGCCAACGAGCGGCACCAGAGCTGCTTTGAGCGCGCAGTTAGGCCCCTTCATGCTGTGGCCGGAGAACTCCGGCAAACTCATGTACTTAGGTGGAAGTGGGCAAAACTCTGAAAGGAACTCCGAGGGTTTCTGGCGCGGGACGACCGCTATGAGGTCTTCTCTAAGGAGCTCCCTATGTTCTGGCCCCCGGCAGTCCGGCATGGCTATCGAACGGCAGAGGGCCAGCGCCGCACTCGTGGAACTTGTAGGGCAGGCGTCATACGAATCTCCGTACGTGTCCTTGACCAGTTCCCGGATCCTCTCCACAAGGTCCAGGACGTCTTTGGGATCGCTTTCTACCTGGCGGGGCGGCTCAGAGCCAGACGTCCCGCGGTGGGAGTGGACCGGAGCCTCCGAGGGGCTCTCAACCGCCGCGGCCTGAGCTTTTTCTAGAATGGTATGGGCCGCCTTCGCCAGGTTTTCGTACATTCGGAACCTGTATTTCTCTCGCCCCATCCGGGTCATCTCCTCGGGTGTTCTCTACGGGCGATCGTTCCCCCATGATGGGCAAGGAATACCGTCAGTTCCGGCGTAGGTTCTTGGGTTGGGTCATCGGCCGAGAGCTGCTCCTTGAGGCGCTCAGTCGCTTATGCCAAAGCCCTCCCAAAACCCTTTGAAATCGGCCTCGGCCTTGCGGAAAGCCGACTCAATCTCATCGAACTGGGCTTGGGTGATCTCTCCCTCCCGGAGCCTGTACTTGGCAAGCTCGAAATCCGCTTTTTTCAAGAGGTAATCCTGCTTGAGCAGAGTTCCCTCAATGGCTCCGGTCCAGTTCCTCATGGCCATGGCTGCCTCGCCCGTGGCCTGGGATGATTCCCTTATCTGCCCCACCCTCTGAAGGGCGTTTTCAAGGGAAAACCGCTCGTTGAAAGTCTCATCCACCGACTCATCCGGGTGGACCGGTTCCAGGCTCCCTATTATCGAGGGTTCAGGCTGGATGGGCTGTCTTGCCTCGGGTTCCTTCTGGCATCCTCCAGATAGGACCGCGAGAGTCATTGTCGCGATGAGGACTGCGACTCCTATTGTCTGTCTCGTTTTGCTCATTCAAAGGACCTCCTTATCGTAAAGCCCATGAAAGTGAGACCCCGTTTCCGGTAGAAGGGTTCCCGATTTTCCAGGTTGGGATTGCGTTCTACCAGGCACTTGTCATACACTAGCCCCATGAGACGACTTGCGCAGATAGCCTTATTTGTGGCCACAGGAATTGTGCTCCCAATGGCGTTCCATGCGGTCGGCATGGGACGGGCTTTCCTTCCGATGCACATCCCGGTGCTCCTTGCCGGCATCTACGGAGGGTGGAAGAGCGGTCTGGTCGTGGGCGCGGTAACGCCCATCCTCTCCGGGGTCCTTACGGGGATGCCGCCGCTGGTTCCTCCTACTGCGTTTGCGATGATGGTGGAGCTTCCCGTATACGGAGTCCTGGTAGCCCTGTTCTACAAGCAGATGCGGATCCACCCGGCGTTATCTTTGGGCCTCGCCGCGCTCGTCGGACGGATGGTGTACGGGCTTATCGGCTACGCCATGTTCCCTCTGGTGGGGCTTCCCAAAGTATCGCCACTCTATCCCGTGACTACGGGGCTCTTGGCCTCGCTCCCGGGTGTTGTCCTTCAAGTAATCCTGGTCCCTCTGATTGTGAGCCGCACAAGGGCGGAAGAGTAAGCCGCGTGTTCCCTACTTAACTTAATATCCTCGCTAAGATTTCGCGCCGGATACTCGATGTTAAGAATAGACGAACTCTCTTCATACCTAGAGCCTGACTCTTGCATCGACGTTTCTTGAACCTAACCGGGGTTCGAGATTCTAGTTCTCTTTGGCGTCTGGGGGAATGCGCATGTCAGGAGCGGAAAGTGATTTGAACGGGGCTGCTTGGGTAAAAGACGGCAAGATCGGTGTGAGAGATCCCAAACCCGGCGGGAAGCCGGCGTATATTGTCCCTCACAAAGATATCGAGATCTTCATATCCGGCCGGAGGATTTCCACAGAGGAACCGCTTTCATCCTCAACCAGAGTGGAGGTGCGCCTTCCGGCTCAAGAGCCTTTCGTTAATTACCTCGTCGAGATCGTGAAAGGTGGCCTGGAGGCCCAGGCAAGGCTTGAGATCCACGAGGGTTTCCGGTCATTCTTGGTTGACAAGCCGCCCACAGACAAACTGGAGCTGGAGTATCGCACCGAACCCGTAAAGATCACCCCGGACCCCCAGAGGCTCATGGAGGCGATACGTGAAGCCGGTGTTGAGTTCGGAATCGACCGCGAAGCCGTGGAGTCTTGTCGAGAGAGGACCAATCGTTATCCCTTTGTGGTTGCCAAAGGAAAACCGCCCGTACCGGGGAAGGACGGGGAAATACGTTTTCTAGTGCCTCTTGAGAGAATGGTGGACCTTCCTGCCGACGTCCTGCGGATCGATTTCCGGGACGTCGCCAAGTTTCCCGATGTAAGGCAAGGACAGGCTATCGCCGTGAAAACCCATCCCGTGCCCGGTAGTCCCGGCAAGGCGGTGAACGGCACCGTTATCCCGCCTGCACCCCCCAAGGACCCAAAGTTCCGGGCCGGGAAAGGAGTTGAACTCCAAGAGCGTGACGGTTCGACGGTGGCGGTTGCCTCCGTATCGGGCTATCCCACATTTGCCGACGATTCAGGGACGGTTAGCGTCGATCCCGTCTTCACCCACAAGGGCGATGTCGACATGGCCTCGGGGAACATACGGACGTCGGGAAGCGTATGTGTCCTCGGGCAGGTCACCGAGGGCATGAGGGTTGAGTCCGACGGCAACCAGGAGATCTCGGGCGCCGTCACCGAAGCCGTGGTGAGAGCCGGAGGAAGCGTCAAGATAAACGGCAACGTGTTCAAGTCCACCGTAATCGCGGGCAAAGACACGACATGGATGAGGAAGATGGACGACCTCTTGAGCGGCGTGGAACAGCGTGCCGAGGCCATATTGTCCCTTGAGGATATGTACAAAGAAGCCCTGGAGAGGAAACAGGCAGGAACCCCCGAACTGGGCGACGATGCCATCCTTGATGAATCGGCCCAGCTCGAGAGGTTCCGGAACCTCGCCCTCGCCGTATCGGCGCTTCTCAAGGAGAACCTCTCGCAGTTTCCTGACGATATACAGGCGCAGGTCAAAGAGACCAGACAGATGCTGTCCAGTTACGGGGCCGACATATTTAAGAGGGCCCACGGCATCTCCAGGCTCTTGGTCGATGCCCGGACTTACATAGACTCGGAACTCTTTAGCGGGAAATCTGACGTGATCTTGCCTTACGCCCAAAGCTCTACCGTAGAGGCCTCGCGGGATATCACGATTACCGGCCAGGGTGCCTTCTACTGCACTCTCCTAGCCGGGAGGGCTATCAAGACAAGCGGCTCGCCGGGGCTCCTGAGAAGCGGCGAAGCGAGGGCGAGGGAACTCATCCAGGTGAATGCCGCGGGCGGACAGGGCGCGGCGCCTACCGTCTTGGCCGTGGGACTGGACGGCAAGATCTTGGCGAACACGATATACCCGAACACCGTCCTCATGGTCGGCCCCCAGAGCTACCGGACCGAAGAGACGCTCAAGGCAGTCAAAGCCAGCATGGTAGAAGGTCGTCTCCAGGTTGTGACTGCCGCGGGGCCAATCCAGATTGACTGAGCAGACCGGGTAGTCCTAGCAGACCGAGGAGGCCGGTAGGCGGGCGCTGAAGCCAACCGGGAGCCGGCCCCCTCACCGGACGGCCCGGTGATACCTGTACGCTACGAGCGACGCCAGGAAGGCTTTGAACATGTCTCCGGCCAGAAACGGTATAGTGCCGGCAAACAGAGCGTCCCTCAGAGACATCCCCGTCTGCCAGGCGAGGTACGGAGACCCGATTGCGTGCGTAACAACGATACTCCCCACAACGGATGCCGCTATCAGGCGCCAGAAGCCGGGAGTTTCTTGCTTTCTCCGGAGGCCTTCGCGCCCCGGACCGTGCCTTCCGGAAGGTAGCGCAACGAGCCCCGTTATGAACGCTGCAGGAAGGAAAGCCAGAAGATATCCTCCCGTAGGACCCAGCATTATCCCGAGCCCCGCGCGGCCGCCCGAAAAGACCGGTAGCCCCGCAAAACCCGCAGCCAGGTAGATGCCGACGCCCGCCGTGCCCCACCAAGGTCCCAGGAGGAGCCCTGAAAGGCAGACCCCCAGCGTCTGGCCGGTGATTGGCACCGGGCTGAAGGGGAGCGGTACGGTCACCAGTGAGAGGGCGGAAGTCAAGGCAGCGATCATGGAGGCCTTGACCATCATGGACAGTCTGCTGTCGCCGGCTTGTCTCGTGGGAGGACCCTCCTTTGGCCGGGTTACTCGCGCCTCGGCGGAAAATCGCGCAGGACCCGGATGAAAGAAGCGCTTTGAGCAGTATAACAGGGAAAGAGGCAGTTTAGAAAGGGTTGGCAGGATAAACACCGCGGACAAAGAACTTGGTAATGGATCTGAATCTTGAGATAGGAGGTTCGGGCAGTGAAGGTTTTCATATCGGTAGACATGGAAGGCGTGTGCGGCGTAGTCCACTGGAACCAGACCCAGCACGGCAGAGAAGACTATGAGCGCATGAGACGCCTCATGACCCAAGAAGTAAACGCTGCAGTGGAAGGCGCATTCGCCGCAGGAGCCAAGGAAATCGTCGTCAACGACTCGCACGGTTCCATGCGGAACGTAGTGATCGAGGATCTGCACCAGGACGTCAGGCTGATCACGGGCTCCACGAAGCCTATGTCGATGATGGAAGGCCTGACTGCCGATTTTGATGCGGTGCTCTTGGTCGGATACCACTCGCAGGCGTCGTCGACCGGTGTTCTCAACCATACATACACCGGCCGCGTCATCCACTACTGGGTAAACGGCAAGGTGATGGGGGAGACCGGAATGAACGCCTTGATCGCGGGTCATTACGGAGTACCCGTCGTCCTTGTCACGGGCGACAGCGTGGTCACCAAGGAAGCCGAGGAACTCTTGGGCAACATAACCACGGTAACGGTTAAGGAACCCAGAAGCCAGTTCTCCGCGCTCTGCCTGCATCCCAGCAAGGCCAGGGAGCTTATCAAGGAAGGAGCCCGGAAGGCGCTCTCCAATATCGCTGCCGTGAAGCCCCTCGTACCCGATACTCCGTCCACCGTCAGGCTGCAGTTCCACACCTCGGGAGAGGCAGACGGTGCGTCAATCATGCCGGGTTGCGTGAGGGTCGACCCAGTGACCGTGGAGTTCACGGGCAAGGACTACTTGGAGGCCTACCGCGGCGCTCGGACGATGATGACGCTGGCGTGGTCGTCGTAGACGCTAGGATTTCTGGCGCATAGAAAGGTCCCCGGCGGAGAAAGCCTGAACCCCTTCGCCGGGGACTTCGATTAGCGCTCTTCCTTCGCCGTCTACTCCCCGGAAGGTCCCGTGGATTTTGGAGCGATCATTGACTGAGCGGTTTTGGAGCACAACACGGCTCCCCAGGAATGCCCACAGCCCGGACAGCTTTTCCCGCATGCCTGCAAGGCCGTTTCTCTCAAACTGGGCGAGGGCAGATTCAAGGTTGTTCAAGACGGCTGCGATTAGGGCATTCCTGTCCACGGGCTGCTTTGACAGTATGCGGATGGAAGAAGCCGTCTCCCTTATGTCCTCTGTGAAATCCGCTTTCTCCTGATTCGCGTTTATCCCTATGCCGCAGATGATGTAGGGAGGATGGAATGCGTGGCCTTCGTTCTCGCCAGCGTCTGCCCCGTGCGGCGGCCGGGCGGAGGAAACGGGCACTACGACGGCCTCGCATAGAATGCCGCAGACCTTCTTGCCTTCGACCAGAACATCGTTTGGCCACTTGATCTGGGCGTCAAGGTCCGTGAGGGACCTTATCGCGGAAGCCACCGCGTAGCCCGCCACAATAGCGACGAGAGGTGCGCGGTCAGGCGGTATGACCGGACGGAGGAGGGCCGACATAAACACGCCTCCGGCAGGGGATTCCCACTTCCGCCCCAAGCGGCCTTTTCCACCCGTCTGTCTCTCCGCTATTACCACTGTGCCGGCGACTGCCCCGGCAACTGTCCCGGCCGCCGTCCCGGCTGCCGTCCCGGCTGTTGTCCCGACTGTTGTCCCGGTGCGGTGCTCAAGCGGAAGGCCTTGCGCACCTTCCGGCGCTCCAGGTCCGACCAGTCGTCGCAGGTCGTCGTTGGTGGAACCGGTGATATCCTTGCAGATGATCTGCCTCCCCAGGTAGGAGGTGGTCAGCATGTCCGTGATGGCCGGAGCCGAGAGGACATCGTAGGAGGGGCCACCTTCCGCGGTGATCCCGCTCAGACCATGAACCTTGAGTCTAGCCTTCAGTTCCCCGTTCTCAGCGCGCAATACAGGCACACCACCATAACATGCCGATCTTCGGGCTCCCCTCAAGCGTTAGGGAAGGGCTATCTTGCCCATCACAACTGCTTTCCCGGCACCGGTTGCGGACGGGAGGTTGTTGGTCCGTCCCGAAAGGACTTCGTTTCCGAGGACCGCGAAAGCCAGTGCCTCTTTGGCCTGGTCCGGTATACCTATGTCCTCGTGGGTGAGGACGCGCACCGGATGAAGCTCTTCCCGGAAACGACTCATGAAATAGGGGTTCCGGGCGCCTCCGCCGCCAACGACGACCTCATCCACCGGACCCAAAGGAAAGACGAAGTCCCGGTAAGCCCTGAGGACGCTCTGTACGGTTAGCTCTGCTGCCGTTGCCACGATGTCTTCCTTGGTCTCGCAGCCCATCTCGTGCGCCGTCTCAACCAGGGACTTCGAGTACTGGATACCGAACAGCTCCCTGCCGGTGGACTTTGGAGGGAGTTTCTTGAAGTACGGGTTGTCCAACAGGTGCTCCAAGAGCTTCCTGTGGACGCGCCCCGATGAAGCCAGCCGGCCGTCCCTGTCCATCGTGTCACGGCCTCCCGTAAGCAGGGACACAACTCCGTCCACCACCATGTTGCCCGGCCCTGTGTCGAACGCTACGACCGAGTCCGGAGTCGCGTCGGGCGGAAGATATGTGAGGTTTCCGATGCCGCCCAGGTTCTGCATGATCCGGCCCAGGGTCGGGTGGGTGATGATGAGATAGTCAACATAGGGCACCAGTGGGGCCCCCTGGCCTCCTTGGGCCATATCCGCCGGACGGAAATCGCCGACCGTCAGCATCCCCGTCTTCTGGGCTATGACCGAGATATCACCTATCTGCAGAGTGGCACGGCTCGGGATCACCGGATGGTCCGGTTCGGGAAAATGGACGAGGGTTTGTCCGTGGGAGCAAACGGCGTCTACGTTATCCGGCTTTAACCCCGCTTCGGCCAAGCACCTAAGGGCTGCATCCGCGAATACCTCGCCTATCAAGAAGTTCAGGCGGGCGACTTCTTCACATGAAAGGAGCCTGAGGTCACCCAGCAGGAGCCTCCTGATCTCAGGGGGATACTCGACCGACGTGAGGTGGAGAAACTCCGCCCGAGTACTTCTGCCCGAACCCGTGACCTTGCATAGAACCGCATCCACTCCGTCGGCAGAGGTCCCGGACATTAGGCCTATGAGCAGTCGGGAGTCCTTGTCCCCGACGGCATTCAAGAGGCTCGTCATTCCGGTTTTCATACCTGTTCCCATACCTAGTCCCATGCTGGCTCCCCCACCTGCTCCCGTACCTGTGTTCACTCCGTCAAGTCCGTTACAGCGTGACCGGCAGCTTGCCCCCGGCCTTTACGGCGCCTGTAAGGACCTCCGCAAGGGCCCTTAGGGCTTCCGGCCGGTGGCTGTATGTGCAGATAAATGTCTGCGCCTCCGGGAAGACGCGGAAATCGTAAGGGTCCCCGGTCGCCACCAGTATGGCGCCGGGCTTCTGCCGGAGGATCGACCTCACCCGGGTCGCTTGCTCTTCGTTTTTCCAGGCGTTCCGCATGAGGACGATGACCGCGTCGGCCTGGTTTAGGGCCATTTGCTCTTGGGCGGCTTCTTGGGCGACATACCGGGTGGTTTCCTCGATTATCCCCTGGGCGGCTGCTCCGGTCCTTACCGCCGTGCTCCCGTAGACCTGGTGGATGACTTGTGCCCCTCTTTG
>DUSU01000083.1 GCA_012842425.1 Candidatus Fermentithermobacillaceae bacterium
AATCACATCCAGTGTAACCCACGGCTAACGACTGTGGGGGCCGGCCTCGTTCATTATGACTAGTACAGAGACTTCCTTCTCAGCACCTCCTGCGCTAAGTAAGACGCGACATCTTGAGGGCGGGTCATCGCGCCGAAACCGGCATCGTAACCGAGTTCTAGGGCAAGGGCATGTGTAATCCTAGGTCCTCCTGCCACAAGCACCACCCGGTCGCGCCACCCCTCGGCCTCCAGAAGCTCCGAAAGGTTGGTGAGGTTCGCAAGGTGGACGTTCCCCTGGGTCACCACCTGCGAGACCAGTATGGCGTCGGCCTTTTCCCGGGCGGCCCTGGCGACCAGTTCTTCGTTGGGCACCTGGCTACCCATATTAACCACCCTGAAGCAAGAATATGCTTCCAGCCCGTGGTCTCCCGCGAAGCCTTTGTAGTTGAGGATCGCATCGAGGCCCACCGTGTGGGCGTCCGAACCGGTAGCCGCCCCGACGACGACAATGGGTCTCCCCAGCCGCTCCATGACCATCTGCTCTACCTGGACGGGCTCGATCTTGTCCCACAGGGGCCTTGCCACTTTCAGTTTCGAAGTATCCACGGGACGCGAGAGCTTGCCGTAGCCGACGTAGAAAGTGTAGTTCTCGCCGAGGGAAACTGACTCCGCGATCTGCGGCTCAGCCAGTGACATCTGGCGCATCACCTGTCTCGCGGCCTCGTCACCTAGCGGACCGTCGGGCAAAGGCAAGGTGAAACTAACCTGGACCACCCCATCTCCCCGGTGGTCTCCATATGGAAGGATGAACCGCTCGGCACCCTGAGCGCTCTTATCCTTATCTCTGTTCATATCCCACACTCCCCAAGAACTAAGCTCATGAAATCCCCAGTTCCCGCTTGAGCCCCTCCTCAACCGGGTTGAAATACGCGGGACCTTTAGAGAAGACGCCTTCGAGGCCCTTGCCTCCGTCTCGTTTCCTGCGGATCCCGGCAAACACCCCTTCTTCCAAAGCCCTAAAGAGGCCCTTATCCTGTACGTCTTGCAGGAGAGAGAGGGCCTTATCGAGGACTTCATGCGCCCTCCGCTCGATCCTCCCGTCCTTCTCCAGTCTGAGGTCTTGCCTAAGGTGCCGGGCAGCCGTCCTGGCATAGGCCGCAGCCTTGATCGAAGCGTACCTGTCCTGAAGTAGAGGCGTGTGGACGGCCTCGGTGAGCATCCCCACCAGGTGGATCGACTGTCCGGTGGCCACCGAGACAAGGTTGAAGCTCGCGTCCAAGGCGTGAGCGAAGAAGATATCACCCGTCTTGTGGACAGTAGGAGGCATGAACTTCACGGGGCATGACGGGAAGAGCTCTCTAACCAAGAGAGCGCCGGCAAGCTCCAGAAGGAAGCTGTCTTCGATTTTAGGGTCTATCTGGAACGCATGTCCCAGGCCGATCTGCTCGTCCTTAAGGCCCGACAAGTGGGCGAAGTGGTAGTTCATGAACTGGGAAGCCACCACCGAATGGCCTGAGCTTACGGCATCTACGGTCGTAAGGTAATTGTCCTCTCCCGTGTTTATGATGATCCCGGCATAAGCGTTGATCATCCTGGAGAACCTCTGATCGATCAAGGTCCTCTCGGCGTTTATGTCTCTGAAGAGGATGCCGTACATGGCATCGTTGAGCATGAGGTCCACTCGCTCGAGAGCGCCCATTGCGGCAATCTCCGGCATGCATAGGCCCGAGCAGTAGTTCACAAGCCTCACGTACCTACCGAGCCGCTTCGATTCTTCGTCGAGGGCTGCCCGCATGAGCCTAAAGTTCTCTTGTGTGGCGTAAGTGCCGCCGTACCCTTCTCGGGTCGCTCCGTGTGGTACGTAGTCGAGGAGGCTCTGGCCGGTCGACCTAATGACTGCTATGACGTCGGCGCCTTGCGCCGCTGCCATCCTGGCCTGTGTAATGTCTTCATATATATCTCCGGTAGCGACGATCACATAAAGCCAGGGCCGGCCGTGGACGGGGTAGGCTTCCAGGAGCTTCTCTCGCTCCTCCCGTCTCGCGCGGATCTTGGCGAGGGCTATCTCCGTCAGTTCCCGCGCTTTCTCCCTGCATTCTTCAGTGCCGCGCCACGGAAGGCTCCCAAGGTCGACTTCCTTTGCGGCGACTTTGGCCGCCACTTCTTCGGGTGTAAGGTCCAAGACAGCGCACGCGTTGGCCAGATGGACGGCGATGCCGTCCTCAATCCTCCCCAAGGAGATCAAATGATCCACGAGCACGTTCGCGAGGGGGACTCCAGAAGGACTCACACCTTCCACCCCAAACAGGCGGGCCACGGTCCGCTCAATAGTGACCGTGCTGCGCCCCGATAGCTCCTCGCTTACATTTCGCGCCACTCTTTCGGCCAGAGCGTGGCACAAGTCTACCTTTGAACTATCCAAATCCAGTCTTAACATGGCTCATCCCTCCGGAACTCACAGCGCCCCGCTCCCGCCACAAACTCTTCCGCGCGGCGGATGATCTCGCCGTGAAGCCCCAAGACTTTCGCCACCATGAGAGCGTCTTGGGGTACGGGTGTGTCGGGGCCTACTTTGACCAGCCTGTAATCCATGTGCCGGTACAGCCAGTCGATATCCTTGCCGCCGTTTGCGGCATCGCTTTCTTCCAGGTCCCCATCCCCCGGCGAGAGGCCCGCGACTTGCCAGTGCGGCACGTCGAGGTGTGATGCCAGGCCGTGGTAATGGGTGCTGGCTAGAACCGTTGAGCGGTCTCCGGCGCGCTTTCGCAGATAATCCAGGACCGCGGCGTAAAGGGCTAGGCCTTGGGACGGGTTTGTCCCCCTCCCGACCTCGTCAAGCAAGATGAGCCCCCTGTCCTCAATTCGAGTCAGGAGCTCCTTGAGCGCTACTACTTCGGACGCAAAGCTCGAGAGCCCCGGTTTCCCGGGCGTCTCGGGCTGAAAGTAGACATAATCGTAGAGAGAAAACTCCAAGCCGGAACACGGAGGCAGGAATCCCCACTGGGCCAGGGAAACGCAGAGTCCCACCGTGGCCAAAGAGGCTGTCTTGCCGCCCATGTTTGGCCCCGTCACCACTGAGACGGGCGAATCGATGGTGAGGGAGAGCGGCTGGTACTTGCCTCCCCGCCCTTCCACTTCCTCGCGCACCCCGGGGTGGAACGCTCCCTCAAGGACGAGGGGGCCGGTCTCATTGTTAATGACGGGTTCCCGCGCGTCCCACCTGACAGCCAATTCTGCCTTCCTGAGGAGGTAGTCTAGCTCTCCCAAAGCCCAGGCAGCCTTCTCGAGTTGGTCCTTCCACGCGCGAAGGTCCGCCGAAAGGAAAGCGAGCACCTCTCCCTCCAGGTGGGTTTCCTTCTGACGGAGCCGGCTTATCTCCCGCTCGAGCCTCAAGGCTTCGCGAGTCGCCTTGAGTCTGAAATGAACGTGGGTGAGGGTCTCCCTGACCTCGCCGAGCTCGGGCATGAGCCTGGCTTGTTCAACTGCCTGTATGTTGGTTTTCCTTATCGCTATCTCTTCGCGGATACCGGGCCTCCTGCCGAGCAGCCTTTCTACCTCGCCGGCTTCTTTGGTCATCTCGTCTCGCCAGAGCTTTTCCTTGGCTTTGCGTTCGGTCCTCACCCTTGAGAGCTCGGGGGAATAGCTGTCGGCGATGTAGAAAACCGGCTGACCGGCGAAACCCGGGAGAAGTCTCTGCTCTACCGGGTCAAGTGATGGGGGGACCGTCCGGGGCGGCCATTTCACCTTGGACTCTGCCATGACCGACCGTACCCTGCCTACCGAAAAAGCAAGGTGCGCCAGAACAAAGATCTCGGGAGCGGTCAAAGCCCTTTCTTCTTTTAAGAGGATAATTGCGTGAAACGGGTCTTTTAGGGTTACAAGCACATTATCCAGTTTGGAAAAGACATCGGGATATGTTTTCCAGGCCTCGGAAAGCGAAGAGACTTCTCTAAGTTCTGCCCTCAGCTCTTCTTCTTGTCCCGGAAGTTTTGGCTCTACCCTGCTCTTTACTCTCCGCCCCAGGGATGACTTCGGCGAGACTCTTTCCCAGATTGTCAAGAAGCCCAGGGAATCGCCTGTTGATTCCCCCGCAAAGAACGGCTTTACCCCACGGCCACTCCATACACCTCCCCGAAGTTGCTTTCGCCCGAGACAACATCCAGTACGGGAATCCTCTTTCCGGTGCTCCGATAGACCTCCAGCGAAACGGCGTCCACCATCTCACGCGGCTCGCATGAATAGCCACCCGCTGATACAGGGTTTACTGTTATGGCAAGGAGCCTTATCTCGTGGGCTACATACACGGGTAGAGGGGGCTCCGACCGGACGAATAGCGCCGTAGGGTCTTTCGCGACGACGGCGAAACTGTCCCGAAACTCCATACCTTCCGCCTCCGCGAGGAACTTCTCGCTCACGGCGCCCGGCACCACCACGTACGCCGCTTCTCCGGCTTGGGAGAGGACTTTCTCTTCACACCCGAGCACCGTGTCAAAAGCCGTCTGCCTGACCCTGTAGCGAGGAGTGTTGTCCGGGGCCAAACTGCTACCGTCATGCCGGGACGATCCGGCCAGCGGGATCTCATCCAGGAACGACACACGCCCTGACTCTATGGCCCGGCGGGCCAGTGCCAGCACATCAGGATCGCCCGGGGTCTTGAGGGACCAGAGCTCCACAACGAACGCAGTGGATTTGGCCACAAGGGCGAGATCGGAGTGGGCGGAAGCCCCCGTGGAGAGCACGACCGCATCGGTCACGCCCGGGCTTGCCGCCGCCACTCGGTCCAGCGCCCCATCGACAAGCACAACTTGCGCTCCGAAATCGTGGAGCCTCTCCACCACGCGGGCCAGCTCTTTCGCGCTCTGCGGGCCTACCAGCTCCACGGGCTCACTTTCCCGCATCCTCCCAATTACCAGCCTGCCCAGCACGCCTGCCTTTTCGGAGACATCGGCTATCTCGAGAAAACCCGCAGACTCGCCCAGGACTCCTTCGGCCGTCGCAATCCACGCTCCCTCGGGCGGGACGATGGAAGGCTTGGGCTCACCGGTGAAGGCATCGGTGACCTCTCCGTCCCTGCCGCTTGAGACAAGGCCCACCACGAGGCCGCGTCCGGCCAAGGCGGCCGAGAGGTAGTTCATAGTCACCGTCTTGCCCACGTTCTTGGCCGTCCCGACGATAGCGACCGAGCCGGCACCCGAGCCAAGCACCAGATCCGAAAGGTCCGGGTACTTCACTTCTTCCGCCTCTCCAACCGGTCGGTGCGCTCGGGGATAAGACTCGCCCGCTCGCCGGCAAGCATGGATGCCAGCCCTCTTGAGCCTTCGTGCTTCTTTCCGCAGAGCTTGCATACGCCGGACTCGTCGTACTTCTCCCTGGGGTCGTAGGAGGGCTCATGGTAAGCCGCGATCACGCCCTCGTAGTTCCTGACGATCACCGTGCCTTCGCCCATCGTGAGGATGTACTGGGGGCTAATGGGCACTTTGCCGCCGCCGCCGGGAGCATCGATTACGTATGTCGGGACCGCAAAACCACTTGTATGGCCCCTCAAGGCCTCCATTATCTCGAGACCTTCGCCCACAGTGGTCCTGAAGTGGTCGAGACCCCAGGTGAGGTCGCACTGGTAGATGTAATACGGCCGGACCCGGATGCGCACCAGATCGTGGACCAGGTCTTTCATCACCTGCGGGCAATTGTTCACCCCGCGGAGGAGCACGCTCTGGTTACCAAGGGGGATGCCGTGGTCGGCCAGGATGGCGCACGCCTTCTTGCTCTCGGGAGTGATCTCTTTCGGGTGGTTGAAATGGGTATTGATGTAGAGCGGGTGGTACTTAGCGAGCATCTTTGCCAGATCGCCGGTAATCCTCTGCGGAAGGACCACCGGTACCCTTGACCCTATCCTCACGACCTCCACATGGGGGATCTCACGGAGGCGCTGCAAAATCCACTCCAGCCGGTCGTTTCCGAGAGTCAAAGGATCTCCGCCGGATATGAGGACATCCCGGACTTCCTCGTGCTCCCGGATGTACCGGATGCCCGCTTCCATTCTTTCTTTGGAAGCCACCTTATCGGTGACACCGACGACGCGTCGCCTGGTGCAGTGCCTGCAGTACATGGAACACTGCTCGGTAACGAGGAAGAGGACCCGGTCAGGGTAGCGGTGCACGAGGCCCTCAACCGGAGAGTCGGCGTCCTCGTCGAGGGGATCTACCGACTCCCAGGGTTTCACCACGACTTCCGATTCGGTGGGTACGGCCTGCATCCTTATGGGACAACGTTCGTCGTCAGGGTCAATTAGGCTGGCGTAGTAGGGAGTGATGGCCATCCTGACTTTCTGAAGCGCCGTCCTTATTCCCTCTTTGGCTTCTTCCGTGAGGGGTATGACTTGGGAAAGCTCCTCCACCGTCTCGATGCGGTTCCGCCACTGCCACCGCCAGTCGCTCCACTCGCCGTAAGTAACATCCTTAAACAGGGGTATTTCTTTCCAATGCCGCATCTTAAGCGACTCCTCTCCTGATTTCTAGTTCGCCGCTTTACTCGCCCGGGAACATCTCTTCAAGAATCCCCCTGAGCTCCTTGTTGCGGCGGAGGAGGTCCAACGCGATATCCGCGTGGTTCTCCGCGTAACCGTTACCTATGATGAGCTCCACGTCGGCGCCTACACCTTCCGCTCCGAGGGCCGCCGCCGTGAAACTCGTGGCCATGGAGAAGAAGTAGACCTTTCCGCGATTACGGGTGCAGAGTATAGATGCCATCTCGGTGCCGGGCACGCTCACGCAGTTTATGGTGATGTCGGCTTTCTTCCCGCCGCTTGCCTCCAGCACGGCTTTCATAGTACCGATCGCGTCTTTCGCGTCGGCCGACAGGACAACATCGCAGACGCCGAGCCTCTTGGCCCGTTCGGTAGATGCCTTGCCGTGAGCCACTGCTATGATCTTGCCTTCGGGACCGGCCTTCTCGCGGGCGACGGCCAGTGAGATTAGGCCCGACTTACCGCCTGCGCCCAAGACGAGCACGGTGTCTCCCTTGCCTACAAGCCGGGCGACCTGAGCCGGAGCACCGGCCACATCCAGCGTCGCAAGGGCCAAGGTCTTCCTGAAATCGGGAGGGATAACGGCGAAGGGGCCTGACTCGAACACGACTGCGGTGCCTTCGATGTCCACCTGGTCCTTGTCCAGATGAACTTCCTTTATCCTATCTATCTTGAGCGGCGTAAGCGAAAGGGACACCAACGTTGCCACGAAGTCTCCCTCTTTGGTTCCCCGCCTGGGGGCTTTGGGCCCGAACTCCTTTACCCGCCCGAGCAGCATCCCGCCGGACCCTGTGACGGGGTTGTGCATCTTTCCACGCTGGGAGACGATGTCGAGTACGGTCTGCGCCACGTGCTCGCACACCTCATCCGGGGTAGCCCCGGGCTTTGCGGTTGAGACTATCTGCTTAAAGCTGGCGGCATCAATGTTTAGGGTGCTTACGTCTATAAGGATTTCGTTATCCCGAATGACCGGCGAATTGTCTATCTTCCACGCCGCCTGGGGTAGGACGCCTTGAGGTTCAATGACCCTGTGAACCCCGTACGGGCATCCCGGCTCATGAGTGACCTTCATGGCTATGACCTCGCTTTCCTACGAGCTGTGATTCCGTGTCTTGCTCATCTCTCGCGGCAATGGGTTCCTCGTACGAACTGGGGAACCCGAGCGCCCTGCCGCAAAGAAGTCTATCCCATACATGTAGTAAGCAAGATCTATGCCATTTCGGCGGTATGGGCCCACTATTTTCTTGTCGTGGGCACCGCTATGCCCAACACTCTCATCTTGTATTGGAGCGTCTGCCTGGGGATCCCGAGGAGCCTTGCAGCCGCCGCGACCGTCCGTGCCGTACGAAGGGCCTCCTCAACGGCTTTCCGTTCTTCCAAGCGAATCCTTGGCTTTAGAGGGAGTCCTGCGCCCTCACCGGCACCCTCTTCCCTTAGGCCCTGAGGGATCTGCGGCGTATGGGGGCCTGTCCCGGGACCGTGCTCCGGCTCCTCGCCGGTATCCACTTGAGCCGGTTTCCCGTATCCGGGGTGAGCCGCCCCGAGGTAGAAAGACGCGGTCGGCCCGATGCCCCGGACCGCTGCCGGCAGGTCCTCGAGATCTATCACTGGCCCCCTGGAGAGGGCAAGGCTTCCCTCAATCGCATGCTCGAGCTCGCGCACGTTCCCCGGCCACTCATATGCCAAGAAAGCGGCCATTACCTGGGGCGACAGCTGTTTGACCTCCGGACTTCCGCCTAACACGCCCTTGGCGTGCTTGTGGAGGAAATAGTCCACCAGGAGAGGTATGTCTTCGCGCCTGTCCCTGAGCCTCGGGAGGCCGATCTCCACCACCGAAAGACGGTAGTAGAGGTCGGCGCGGAGGAGCCCGGCTTTCACCGCCTGAGCAGGCGGTACGCTGGTTGAGGCGATGAAACGTACATCTACGGGTCTCTCCCGCGTATCTCCCAGCCGGCGGACTTTCTTCTCCTGGATCGCGCGGAGCATCTTGGCCTGGAGCCCTAGCGGCATCGAGTCGATTTCGTCCAGGTACAACGTGCCGCCCTCTGCTATCTCCATGAGCCCCGGACGGTCTGTGGCCCCGGTGAACCCACCCTTCGACGTGCCGAAAAATAGGCCTTCCAAAAGGCTCTCGGGCATGGCTGCGCAGTTCTGGGGGACAAACGGGCGGCCTGCTCTGGGGGACGCAGAGTGGATCGCCTGGACCAGGAGTTCCTTGCCGGTCCCGGTCTCTCCCCAGACCATCACGGCCGCGTCGCTCCTCGCGACTCTAGCGGCTGTCCTCTTGACCTCGCGCATCACCTGTGACTCGCCGATGATGTCGTCCAGCGTATACAGAGACCGTCCGCCCCGGCCGCCGCTTCCCCTTCCCCTGAGTTCCCTCCTGAGGTCAAGGATGCGCTCTGACATCTCTTTGAGGCCGGTAACATCGCTGGAGATCTCGCAGGCCCCTATGACCTTTCCATCCGAGATGATGGGATACGTTGAGTTTACGGTGGTTATCTTCTTCCCCTTGTAGTTCGTGAATGTCTGCTGGCGGTCGAGTTCGGGGATCCCGGTCCTAAGTACCCTAAGGAGAGTGCTTGTATGCACGTCCAGCGAAGGAAACACCGAGAGCACGTCTTTTCCGATTACCTCGCGCTCGGAAAGCCCATCAATCTCAGATGCTGCCTTGTTGTAGATAACGGTGACGCCGCTTCGGTCGACGACGTGAACACCCTGGCTGATGTTTTCGAGTATGACAGACATTGAGGAGGATATGTCCACCG
>DUSU01000084.1 GCA_012842425.1 Candidatus Fermentithermobacillaceae bacterium
CACGAGGACTGCCTCGGAGATATTCGGGGTGCCCATCGATAGAGTAGATTACGACCTGCGCAGCAAGGCGAAGGCTGTCAATTTCGGCATCATCTACGGCATATCTGACTTCGGTTTGGCGCGCAACACGGGTGTCAGCATAGGCGAAGCGCGGATGTTCATTGAGGCCTACTTCGCGAGGTACCCGAAGATCCGCGAGTTCATGGACCGCTCCATACAGGCCGCCAGAGAGTACGGTTTTGTGACTACTATCCTGGGGCGCAGGCGGTCGATCCCCGACATTAACTCCCGGATACGCGCAAGGCGCGGTTTCGCCGAGCGGACGGCTATCAACACACCTATCCAGGGGAGCGCGGCCGACATCATAAAGCTCGCGATGGTCCGCATCTACAGGCGGCTTAAAGAAGAGGGCCTGATGTCCAGGCTGATACTGCAGGTCCACGACGAGCTCATTTTCGAGATCCCGCCTGAGGAAGAAGCCGTCATGCGGGAACTGGTGAGGAGCGAGATGGAAGGCGTTATAAACCTCAAGGTCCCGCTTAAGGTGGAGATCGACGTAGGGAAGAGCTGGTTTGATGTCTAAGCGTAAGTGGCCGGGCATCTACGTTATAGGGCTCACCGGAGGGATCGCGTCCGGAAAGAGCACTGTGTCTGAGACGCTTCGCGACTTAGGCGCCCGGATTATTGACGCCGACGCAATAACGAGGGAGATCCAGGCCCCCGGCTCGGACGCGCTCCGCGAGATACGAGAAGTATTCGGCGACCGCGTCATAGCCCCCGACGGGACTCTGGACAGGCGCGAACTGGGGCGCATCGTGTTTTCCTCCGAAGGAGCCCGCCGGATGCTGAACTCGATCATCCACCCAAGAGTGATAAACCGGACGAAAGATATCCTCCGTGAGATGTCCGAGTCTGCCGCCAAAGAAGGTCCTGTCCCCATAGCCGTGGTTGATGCGCCTTTGCTGCTTGAAGCCGGAGCCGATGCCGTCGTGGACGAAGTATGGGTGGTCGCTCTTCCCCGCGAGCAGCAAGCCGAACGCCTCATGAAAAGGGAAGGCTACAGCGCAGAGGAGGCCTTCTCGAGGATTGATTCACAGATGCCCCTCGAAGAGAAAGAGAAGCGCGCGGACTACGTCATCGACAACAGCGGTACAATAGAGGAAACGAGAGAACAAGTGTTCACTCTATGGCGCTCTCTTGAAAGGAGATTGTCTTCCGCATCCAGAAATAATCCAGCCTGAGAGAAGGCTTTAGAAAGGACTGGATGAATATGGGAGAAGGCGGAACGATTTCTGCGATCTCTGAGCTTACCTCGAGCTCACTGGAAAAACTGTCTGGGGCATCCCTTGCCATAGTGGATTTCTGGGCTCCTTGGTGCGGACCTTGCAGGCGGTTGGCCCCCATTTTCGAGGAAGTCGCGAATGAACTGGCCGAGAAGTACGGGGGACGCGTGAAGTTCTTCAAGGTCAACGTGGACGACGAGGGAGCCTTTGCCCAGAGGCACGGCATTATGACCATACCTACGCTAATTGCTTTCGCAAGTGGAGAACCGGTAGACAGGCGCGCCGGAGGGACTAAAGGAGACCTCGTCAAGTGGATTGACAAGCTGGCGCAGGACCGCGGGCTTGCGTAAAGAGCGAATCTCATATCATGCCGGAGGCGTTATGAATGCCTGAAGTCAGGATAATCGACTTACGGTCGGACACAGTCACGAAACCCACCCAAGAGATGCGTGAGGCGATGTATCGCGCTGAGGTAGGAGACGACGTATACGGCGACGACCC
>DUSU01000085.1 GCA_012842425.1 Candidatus Fermentithermobacillaceae bacterium
AAATCGACGCGGAAGCCGTAGTAGCTAGGGGCGGCAGGGGCGGAAGGGGCAACGCCCGGTTCGCGACTCCCACAGACAGGGCCCCCCGAAGGTTCGAGGAAGGCACCCCGGGCGAGGAAAGACGGATAGAACTGGAACTTAGGTCTATCGCCGATGTAGGGCTAGTGGGCTTCCCCAACGCCGGAAAGTCAACCCTCCTTAGGGCGATCTCCAACGCCGTCCCCGAAGTCGGGCCCTATCCTTTCACTACTCTCACTCCGCACCTGGGTGTCGTCGAACGAGGCCTTGAGAAGATCGTTGTCGCCGACATCCCGGGACTTATCGAGGGCGCCAGTCAGGGAAAGGGCCTCGGAGACGAGTTCTTGAGGCACATAGAGCGTACTTCCGTCCTACTATATGTTGTTGACGCCACGGGTTTTGAGACCGACCCCGTAAGCGATTTTCTGGCGGTTAGGCGCGAAGTGATGGCCTATAGCGAAAGCATGAAGGAAAAGCAGAACCTTCTGGCCATCAACAAGATAGACCTGGTGGAGTCGGAGAAGCGGCTGGCGGAGATTAGCGATTCATTGCGAAAGGTCGCCAAGATGCCCGTGTACCTCATTTCTGCCATGAACGGGCAGGGAATTGATGAGCTAATTGACGCTCTTATGCAGGTGGTTAGGGACTGATCATCTACATTCCAGCAAATTGAGAAGGATTTCGCAGTACGAGATAGAAATAACCACCTGCGCTTGTTTGGGTTGTTCGGGTCTTCTGGTCTTGGGGGCTATCATGACAGCTATCGGAATAATGGGCGGCACCTTCGACCCGATTCATTTCGGGCATCTAAGGGCTGCCGAAGAGGTTCGACAGGGTTTTGGTCTCGAACGGGTCATTTTCGTGCCCTCAGGCAGACCTCCCCATAAGGCAGCGGAGGAAGTCACTTCTCCAGAGCACCGGTATTTGATGACACTCCTCGCAACGGCCGATAACCCCTATTTTGAAGTGTCGCGCATGGAAATAGACCGGGAAGGTCCCTCTTATACATTGGACTCGCTGCGCGAACTCAGACGTCTCTACAGCCCCGAGAAGGCGCTCTACTTTATTACCGGCCTTGACGCCGTCCTTGAGATCACCTCTTGGAACGGCTATATGGAGCTTTTCGACCTCGCTGATTTCATAGCCGTCACCAGGCCCGGGTACAGCGTGCAGACGCTTAACGACCTGGGAGTTCATCTGGGTGAAGAACGGTTTTCTAGGATACACCCGTTTCCTGTGACTCTTTTGGCCATTTCATCAAGAGACATAAGGAAGAGGATCAGGGAAGGAAAGTCGGTTAAGTACTTAGTGCCTGACCCGGTAATGAAGTACATAGAGAAAGAGCGGCTGTACCTGAGAGATCCGGATAGACGGGGAACCAGAACCGCTTATCCGGATTTTCTCGCGTAATTGCATGTGTTTCTCGCAATTACCTTGACGGAGGCTAGGGAGAGGGGGTGACACTGTGAAGACACTCTACGTGGGCAATCTGCCGTGGAGTACCACCGAAGAAGAACTTGAGAGAGCGTTCAGCCAGGTAGTCGAAGTAAAGGGCTGCCGCATCATCACCGACCGGGCTACCGGTAGGTCCCGCGGATTCGGATTTGTCGAAGTTGATGACGCTGACGGTGAGAGAGCCGTTGAGGCTATGAACGGAACCATGCTTGGCGGCCGCCAGATTACCGTCAACGAGGCCCGTCCGCGCCAGCCGAAGTACTAATCTGTTTTCGGCGTGAAGCTTGCCTCCTTATCTCGCATGGGATGCGGAGGCAGTTCATTTTTGAGCATCGCTTCTGGGGTGCCTCCGTGGGGCTTCGGGGGCGCAGGAACTTGCCGTAATATCCCTCGTCTAATATTATCGTGTGAACTTGCTAGAAAACTGTCTGGTTACTCTGGCCACTTGGCGGCATCGTCGTCAGTTATCGACATTGGTCGGATACGACCGGTGGCGAGTATTGCCAGGATTCGCCGGGCTTCTTTGATATTGCCAGCCGTTCTTCTCAGGTATCTCTTAACCGGGAAGGGATGACAACGGTATAATGCAATAAACCCATCGATTATGTAATGCCGGTCCGTTCGTGCGTCACGGTGAAATCGGGGACGGTGGTGATTTAGGTGAGGTCACGGAGATCACAGAGGCGACGCGTCGCGAGGGATACTTGGGAAAGCGAAGTCGCTGTGACAATGGATGAAACCAAGGTCTTTCAGCGCTCGGACATGCCTGCGCCTAAGAAGCGGTGGCCGAGGATCCTCGGTTATTTCGTCTTGGCGTTGGTCTTGTTCTCAGGCGGGTTAGTTTTCGGTTTCTACAAGTTCGCTACGGCGCCTTCGGACCTTGAGATGGAACTCGGGGCGGACCTGACGGGCCGCATAAACATACTAGTTCTGGGTGTTGACGCAGGTGTAAACGGGCAGAGGACCAACGAGTGGACGAGATCGGACGTGACCATGGTAGTGAGCGTCGACCCAATCACGAAAGATGCCGCCATCGTCTCCATACCTAGAGATACCAGGGTCTTTATCCCCGGCAAAATAGAAGAGTACAGCAAGATGGGTCACGCCCATGCTTACGGCGGGCCGGCCCTTGCGATTGAGACTGTCGAAAGGTTCTTGGATATTGAGATCGATTACTACGTCAGGGTAGATTTTGAGGCCTTTAAGCAGGCCGTTGACGCCCTTGGCGGAGTTGACATGGATATCCCCATCTCGGGCGAGTACTCGGATCCGGCTCAGAACCTGTACATCAAGCTTGAGAAGGGCCCTGCGCACCTTGACGGGCAGAAGGCCTTGGAACTGGTCCGGTATCGCGGATACAGCAACGCCGATATCGGCAGGATTCAGATGCAGGAGCTGTTCCTGAAGGCGCTAATCAAGAAGGCAGCCAGCCTTACCAACATACTAAAGATCCCGACCCTGTACGAGCAGCTTCAGCCCTATTTCAAGACAGACCTTACCTTCCAGGAGATCGTGAAACTTGCCGAAATAGCGAGGGGTATTGATCCCGATTCGGTGAAGATGGCGATGGTGCCCGGGATTGACAAGTATCTCACCGAGAACGGCAGGGATATCAGTTACTGGGTCCCCGACGGGCCGGGAACTGAGAAGATGGTCAACGACCTTATTAAGGGCATGAGCAGGGAGCGGAACGCCTCCGTGAGGGTAGCCATTGAGAACGGCAACGGCGTTCCCGGTGCCGCAGACGCTCTTGCCACCATAATGCGCGACCTCGGATTCCAGGTCGTCTCCGTGGGGAACGCTAGCAAACAGGACTATGAGGACACGCGCGTTGTGGCCAGAGGTTCTGATGAGATTCCCCAGGCCCTTGCGCTACGTGGTGTGAGACAGATCTGTCCGTCGGCCAGGGCATACAAGGGGTCGAGCATACCTGAAGGTGCAGATGTCCTCATAATAGTCGGGAAAGACTACAAGCGCCCGCTCTAGGTCCCAGTGGTCCGCGAGGCCGAGGAGGTGCGAAAGCAGCAGTTGCCGGTGGAGACAAAGACTGATCACAGCGCGGCATCCGCCCAGAATATGGCCAAGGCTGCCGCCGAGATACTTTACGAAGGCAAGGCTTCCAATGTTGTGATCCTCAAAGTCCAAGGGCTTACCCTTATTGCCGACTATTTCGTTATTGCCTCAGTCTCAAACCAGAGACATGGCAGAGCGCTTGCCGACAGGGTGCTTGAGGGTCTATCAGGGGTCCGCCAGCCCGATCATGTGGAGGGGTATGAAGGCGGACTGTGGATCCTTATGGATTACGGCGACCTCATTGTCCACGTGTTCCGCGAGCAGGAGAGAGCTTTCTACGGCCTTGAAAGGCTCTGGGGCGATGCTCCGCGAGAGGAGATAGGCTGAGTATTACGGCCTCCCGGCCTTGCGAGGACGCTTGGCGGGGAGGCCGTTGTCTAGTCTCTATTCAGTTGCATCCGGTCACTCTTCCGTTGCTACTCAGCTGCCACTTAGCTGCCAGTCATCCGAAGCCGGAGTCGCTGCCCGGCTCAATCGCCTACCTTGATTCTCCCTACGATATCCCTGAGTCCGGCCGCGAGTTCGGCGAGAGAGTTGGCAGTCTGCGATACCGAACTCGACGATGCGTTGACTTCCTCTGTCGAGGCGGCAACTTCTTGGACAGACGCGGCGTTCTCCTCGGAAACCGCAGCGACGCTGTCGATGAGCTGTCTCACCTTTTCCGTGCTCTGGACCATCTCGATGCTCGATATGGAGTTCTTCTCCACGATGGCAGCTATGGACTGGGCGGCAGCCTGCGCGTTGGCGGCACTCTCTTGCAGCCTGACGAACATCTCGGTTACGCTGGCCAAGAGCTCGGTCACTCTGGAAGCCCCTTCGGCTATGCCCTGGAACACCCCGCCGGCCTGATGGACCACTTCGCTGCCGGCCCCGACTTGCTGCGCAACCATGTTAACTGAACGCACGGCGTTCTCTATGGCCCTGCGGATGCCTTGGACCTGCTCAGAGATCTGCTTGGCTTCCTTCGACGAATCCTCGGCCAGTTTGCGCACTTCCTCGGCGACGACGGCGAAGCCCTTTCCGTGCTCGCCTGCCCTCGCCGCTTCGATTGCGGCGTTCAGGGCGAGGAGGTTCGTCTGAGACGAGATCTCGGTGATGACCTGGACGATCCGTCCGATCTCCTCCGAGTGGTCGCCGAGCCGGGCGATGATGTTGGCGAGAGACTCGGTGTCGACGCTGATCTTGTCCATGGTTGCCGAGACTTGGCTTATCGCCTCAAGTCCAGACGATGCGGCCATGGCGTTCTCGTCGGCATTTGCCCTTATCTCAGACGCTGCGTGGATGGCTTCGTTTATCGAAGCCGCTATCCCGTTGACCGCTTCTTGGACCTCCGCCGCGCTCTCCGACTCGTTCCTTCTGCCCTCGGCTACGGTGGATGCGGCTTCGAGCAGCGTTTCGGCTTCCCTGGCCATCTGCATAGCCGCGCTGGACTGGTCTTCGGCCCCGGCGGCGAGCTGCTGCATGGTGGTGGAGATCTGCTCCAAAGCAGAGACCGAGACCGACGCGGTCGACTTGAGTTCCTCGCTCATGGTTACGACTTCTTCGGCCGTGTTCCAGATGCCCCTAGCGATCTCCCTGAGGCTGCTGACCATAGCCTCAAAGCTCCGCGTGAGAGACCCTATCTCATCGTCGGACTGAAAGGGCGGGATTTGTACCGAGAGGTCTCCTTCGGCTATCGTCGCGGCCGCTTTGGACAGCGCCGCGAGCGGGGAGGAGATCGTCCGCGCCATGCTAATGCCTGCAAGGACAGCAGCGACTACCGATAGAGCGACAAGCACGATGACACGCGAGCGGAGGGCAAGGACATCCCCGTACACTTCTGCGGTCGGGGCCTTGGTGGCTATGGACCAACCGTTGCCCCCGTAAAGGTCGTGACCGTGAAGCGGCCGGTATACAACCAGCGACTCTACACCGTTGAAGGTATAGATGGTCGAGCCCTCTCCGCCCGCTATCATCTTCCCGACGGCAGCCGTGAGCTCAGGGATGCCGAGCTCCGCGGCATTTGTGAAGAGCATCCCGCTGTCGGGGTGCGCGATGATCAGCCCGTCGCGATTCAGGATATATGCGTATCCGGTGTAACCTCGCGTCTTTTGGGTCTCGGCGAAGGTATCGACGATCTGCTGGATAGCCGCCATGTCGATTTCCTGGATGACGGCTCCCCTGAAGGTGCCGTAGTAGAACAGCGGAGCGGCAATCGTGATGGTCGGCTTGCCCAAGAGGGGGCTTACCGAACAGTCGCCTACGTAGAGTTCTCCGCTTTCGACGTGTGCTAGGATCTCAGTCACGTCGATTGAGGGGTTCTCGGGCAGGCCTGCAGATGCCAGGAGCCTTCCCCTGTTATCAATTTGATAGGCGCAGAGGATGCCCGACTTCTGCACGACGCTCTCCAACTGGTTCGTGCGCTCACTGAGAGAGCTGTACGGGTTTGCGAACAAGGTTGTTTCTGAAAGACTTGCCAGTTCGGCAATGGCGTTTCCTATGAAAGAGTCGACTTCATGACCAACCAGCTTGGCCTCTAGGTTGAGGTTTGCGCCGACTTGGTCCCTTATGAGTCGGCTTGACGATCTATAGGCCAAGATCCCGACGATGGTGGCCGGGACCAGGGCCAGAAAAAGCAATGAAGCAAGAAGTCTCACTGCTATCGTTGATTGCCTGTTCAATGCCTATCATCCCTTCTCTCCACTAAGTCTTCGTTTGCTAATGCATCTAGGGCTTCTTATGCGGTATGGGACTTTATCCCCGGTCTATACGATGTTATCGTCCTCGAAGGCACTGAAATGAAGAGGGTGGAGGGCTCTGCCTCGTGCATGGCGTATTAGCCCTTGTGCCGGACGAACTAAGGGCCGGCTCAGACTTAAGGGAATCTAAGGCGCAAGAGAATCTGAGACTTAAGAATGGGGGGTTGACGGTGAAAGTCTACATATCGGTGGACATGGAGGGCGGCACCGGCATCGCGGGCGCCTCTCACATGACCGACGGCGGCTACAACCGGATGGTAAAACTACTTACCCAAGAGGTGAATGCCGCGATAGACGGAGCTTTCGAGGCGGGCGCCACGGAGGTCCTGGTGAACGACGCCCACGGCAGCATGACGAACATCTTGATTGAGGACCTAGACGAGAGGGCGGAGCTCATAAGCGGCAACAACAAGCACCTCCTGCAGATGGAAGGCATCGATGAAACCTTCGATGCCGCGTTTTTCATCGGATATCACGCCCATGAGGGCAACGAGGACGCGGTGATGAACCACACCATTATGGGAACCGCGGTTACGGAGATCCGAAGGAACGGTGTGGTAGTGGGTGAGACGGCCATCAACGCCGGGATAGCCGGAGCTTGCGGTGTACCGGTCGTGCTCGTCGCCGGCGATCATATCCTGTGCAAGGAAGCTCGGTACTTCTTGGGCGACATCGAGACCGTCGAGGTGAAGAAGGCCATCGACAGGTATGCGGCCCGGCTTCTCACGCCCAAGAGGGTTCAGAAACTTATGAAGGATGCCGCCAAACGGGCGCTCAGCCGCCTGTCTGACTTCAAGCCGCACACGGTCGAGACGCCGGTTGAGTTCGAGATCACCATGAAGCTCACCAGCATGGCGCATATGTGCTGTCTCTTCCCGTCCGTCGAACGCCGGGGACCCAAAGTGATCGCCGTGAAGGCGGACAATTACGTGGATGCGTACAAGCAGCTCCTTGGTTGCCTCATATTAGCGAAGGACGCTGCGAGAGGGTGGCTGGGCTAAGACTGGGCTGACTAAGGTCTTTCTCTAAGAAGTTGACTCGACCTAATACCCAGTATATAATGTCATTTGTGATCGCAGCTTGGGCTGCGTCGCAACCCCTAAGGTGGGCCGGTAGCTCAGATGGGAGAGCGCCTGAATGGCATTCAGGAGGTCGTGGGTTCGATTCCCTTCCGGTCCACCAGCATACAAGCCGAATCTCAGGATTCGGTTTCTTCGTTTTTTGGGGGTTTGGCGCTTGTTTGGCGCTTACCAGTTTTGGGAAGCACAGAGGCTATCATCTTGGCGGCATCGGACTTTAGGTCCTCAAGCACATGGGTGTAGGTGTTGGCGGTAGTCGATATGTCCTCGTGCCCCAGGAGCTCCTGCACGACCCGGAGGTCAACGCCTGCCAGAAGTGCATACGTCGCATAGATGTGCCGTTGGTCGTGAAAGCGCATCCCTTTGAATCCGGCTCTTTCCGCAATCCTCGCGAACTGGTGGGTGACCGTAGATGGATCAAGGGGCGTGCCGTCTCCGCGATGGAAGACGAGATCATACTTACTCGTCTCACGCATCCGTCGAAGCATTTCTACCGCTTCTTCGTCTATGGGTACAACGCGCCTGCTCTTCTTGCTCTTCGGCTTGTCTATGACGATTTGTCCGTCCACCCTCTGGAGCGACCATTCGACTTTGACAAATCCCTTTTCCAGGTCAACACAATACCACCGGAGGGCCAGGAGTTCTCCGCGCCTCATACCTGTATGCATGGCGAGGATCACAAGGCGCAAGATAGGGGTCTTTGCCGCCTCCTCAATGAGCCTACTTATACCCTCGGGAGGAGGCACGACCTTTTCCCGGGGCTGCGGCCTCGGCGGCTCTACGCGCGCGGTGTTACGGCTGGTTGTAAAATCCGCCATTAGGGCCGGATGAAAAATCCCCCACCCCCTCGAAGAAGCACTCCGTAACGAGCCAAGTTTCGGAGG
>DUSU01000086.1 GCA_012842425.1 Candidatus Fermentithermobacillaceae bacterium
GACCTCGCGGAGCGGCCTGGGAGCTGGTCGAAGAAGCCCTGGAATGCCTGCGCAAATCCGCGTCCATAGACGAAAGGGCGTCCCGGGCCCTTGAGTCTCTCGAGCAGGCGGCTTTTCAGCTAGAGGCGGCGCTTGACTCCGTCCGTGAGTACAGGAGAGGTTTGTCTGTGGACCCCGGAAGGCTCAAGGTGGTTTCTGACAGGCTCGACCTCCTGCAGCGTCTCAAATCGAAGTACGGGGATTCCCTTACGAGTGTGCTCGAGTATGGCAGGAAGGCAAGGGAGCGCCTGGAGGAACTCACTCGCGCCGACGAGACTCTCTCAGAGATCAAGGACAAGTTGTCTGTCGTCGAAGCGAAAATGCTGGAACTGGGGCAGTCGCTGACGCACCTCAGGCGGGAAGTCGCGTCTCAGATGTCCTCCGGGGTGACTTCTCTCATCGGAGAGCTGGGAATGCCGGGAGGATGTTTCACTGCCGAGGTCCAGACCGGCCGGGAGCCTTTCCCGTGGGGATACGACCGGGTGAACTTCCTGTTTACGGCCAACGTGGGTGAGACGCCGATGCCTGTCCACAAGGTCGCCTCGGGCGGAGAGCTTTCCAGGCTCATGCTGGCGATTAAGACCGTCCTGGAGAAGACCGACCCCGTTCCGACTTTGATTTTTGACGAAATCGACGCCGGGATTGGCGGTAAAGCGGGACAAGCCGTGGCTGAGAACCTGAGGCGCCTCGGCCGCACTCACCAAGTATTGTGCGTGACGCACCTCGCCTCAATTGCGGCTGCTGCTGACAATCATTACCTGGTCTCGAAGGTCCAGGAAGAAGGACGGACTTACGCCACTGTGCGGCTCCTCTCGGGCGAAGAACGAATACCGGAAATCGCCAGGATGCTGAGCGGCACCGAAGACCAGGTCTCTCTGGAACACGCCCGGGAGCTTCTGAAGGGCCGCGGCGCGTGAGAGCGTACAGCGCCAATCTCAGCTGTGAGGCTCGGCGTCCTGAACTGTGATTAGCGAGGCTCCGCGAGTTCCGTTTCAGTCCATGACTTTGACTCCATCGATTACCTTTTGTACACTACCCGCACTTCGTCGTTTACCTTTTGTCCATGAGTTTTCCCGGAAGGTTACTTTTTGTACATGACTTCGGTCGAAAGGTTACCTTTTGTCCATGAGTTTCCTCGGAAGGTTACTTTTTGTACATGACTTCGGTCGAAAGGTTACCTTTTGTCCATGAGTTTCCTCGGAAGGTTACTTTTTGTACATGACCTCCTTTCGAAAGTTACCTTTTGTACATGACCCCTGCCTCCGAACGGAAATAAAGGCGTTCCTTTGCCACGCTAATAAATCTGCTTTGCCCGGCGAACCTTAATACCTGTCGGCTCAAACGAAAGCGAGGTGGCTTCCGGTGACAGGACAGAGAATACGTGTAATCCTGGGAGTCTTCCTTAGCGCTTTGGTAGTGGCCGTATGCATGTCGGGCTCCTTCAGGTTTGCCTTTTCGTTTCCATCTGAGATGACCCTGACGAAAGGGCAGCCTTTTATCATAGAAACAGGCTCTCCCGTAATCTCAGTTAGCCGTCCCGGAGCACGCCTTTCCGAGCTTCTCCCGTGGATAGGCACTTCCACGCGCCTCGCCCTTGATACCGGGGAAACCGGGTACTCGTCGGTAGAGTTTCGTCTTTTCGGCCTAATACCGATACGGCGGGTTTCTCTCAGCGTTGAAGAACCAGTGATGGTCGTCCCGGGCGGGCACTCCATCGGAGTGGTGCTCCGCAGCAGCGGCCTCGTGATCACCGGCCTTTCGCCCGTCGAGACCGTGGATGGTCGCCACGTGTGGCCGGCCCGAAACGCGGGGCTGGAAGCGGGCGACGTGATCATCTCAGTTGGAGATGAAAAGGTCGGCACCAAAGAGGAGTTTGCCCTGCTCGTAGACCGCGCCGGGAGAGACGGCCGCTGGGTTGACATTCTGGTGGAAAAGCAGGACGGCTCGGTTGTGCGCAAGACGCTCATGCCGGTAAGGCACAGAAACGGCGGATTTCAGGTCGGACTCCTGGTGAAGGACGCGCTGGCCGGTGTCGGGACACTTACCTTCTATGATGCCGGGACCGGGCTCTACACGGCGCTCGGACACATGATCTACGAAGGTGATTCCAGAAAACCCGTCTCCATGAACGAGGGCCATATTGTCCGCGCGACGGTGACCGGAGTTCACCCCTCCAGAAAAGGGATCCCGGGGGAAGTCCTGGGTACCTTTGTCGAGGGACACGATGTCATAGGCACAATCCTGCAAAACAAAGAATGCGGCATTTCAGGGATCCTGTCCGGACCGCTTGAGAACGAGCACTATCCCGAACCGATCCCGTTGGGCTCTCAATCGAGGCTCCGCAAGGGCCCTGCCGAGGTGCTGACTACCATAGAAGGTACGACCATCGAGAAGTTCTCGGTGGAGATCGAAGACATCTTCCTCAGTTCAAAAAACTTATCCAAAGGCTTTCTCCTTAGGATCACTGACCCGCGGCTCATTGCCCGAACAGGCGGTATTGTGCAAGGTATGAGCGGGAGTCCGATCATCCAGGACGGATACCTGGTAGGGGCGATCACCCACGTGCTGGTAAACGATCCTCTCAGGGGATACGGTACCTTCGCGGAGTGGATGGCGCGGGACGCCTACATGATGAGCGGAAGCGAAGTATTGCTTGAGGGCGAGGCGGAGGCGGCGTTTCTTGAGGTAGAGCCCGGCTCGGCTAGGTTAGTGGACTGAAGCAGGTGAACGGGTTCAAACAGGTCGGTAGACTGAACTCGATTACCTTGCTCAGGCAAGTCGCCCGGCTGAAGCGGCGATCGACAGGTTGAGTTGGGCGATTGGCGTGAGATGAGGTTTATGCACTGATCGATTTCCTGGGATAGTCTGAGTACCTCGGCATCCATCATCGAGCGGCCCGACTCGACCAGACCCACAAGCTCGCGCAGGTAGGACTCCATCATGTGAGTTACTTCGATGGGTTTCTTCGGTCCGGCCCTCATGCCAGCCACCCCGGTCCTCGGCCGTCTCATGCGGCTCCTTACTCAGGTAGTCGTAATTGACCCCTCATGCTTTAGCCTTTCCAGCGAGAACAAACTGCGCGAGTTACGAAGGCTCGAACTCTATCCAATTTTTCCCATAAACACCGTGGTTCATATTGTCAACAAGTTGGTCAGGATGGTAAGATTTGTCCTGGAATAGATTGTAAGCACACGCGGCTTGTCTTATCGTCGCGAAATCCGGGGGGAGTCATCGGATGCGGAAAATGCGGGTCCTTGTAGTAGACGACAACAAAGAATTCGTGGGTCTACTTCGCGAGTATCTCGAAAAGCAGGATGACATAGAGGTCGCAGGCGTTGCGTACAACGGGGTGGAAGCACTGGAAGCCATCCAGGAACTCAAGCCTGATATCGTAGTCCTTGACATCATCATGCCGTATCTGGATGGAATCGGTGTTCTTGAGAGACTCTCCAAAGAAGATGCATCGACTCGCCCGAAGATTGTGATGCTCACCGCGTTTGGGCAGGAATCGATCACCCACAGGGTTGTGGAGCTGGGAGCCGACTACTACATACTGAAGCCTTTTGACCTAAGCATACTAACGGAAAGACTACGGCAGCTTTGGTCCAAGGACGGTACTTCCACAAGGCCTGCCCCAGCCGTCAGGGAGAGAGACAAGAGCCAGGATTCCCGCGTGACCTCCATTATGCATGAACTGGGGATCCCGGCCCACATTAAAGGCTACCTGTATCTCCGTGACGCCATCATCATGGTCGTAGACCGCGTAGACCTCCTGTCCAAGATAACCAAAGAACTCTATCCAACTATTGCTCAAAAATACACAACTACACCCAGCCGTGTCGAACGGGCCATACGTCACGCAATTGAAGTCGCCTGGGACAGGGGCAACATGGAGTTCATCCAGAGGGTATTCGGGCATACCATCAGCCAGGAGAAAGGAAAGCCGACGAACTCTGAGTTCATCGCTATGGTCGCCGACAGGCTCAGACTGGGCGCATAGACCGGCGGTTTTCCTCCCGCCACGTCCGGCCGGGCGGCGGGTGACGGCCCTGACGGGTGATGGGACAGTCCGGTGACCGGCCGGTAGGACGACCCGGAGAGAACCCGTAGCGTGCAAGACCGTGCAAGATAGTGCAGATAAGAGGATTACACACTCCGCTTGTGGAACTCACAAGCGGAGGTGCTTTTCTTGCAGGATTCTGCACGAGTTAGACTGCTAGACCTCATTCTGAACGCAACCCATGACGCCATCGTGGCCGTTGATGCCGCCGGACGCATTTTCGTTTTCAACCCTTCGGCGGAGAAGATCCTCGGGATGAAGGCCAAAGACGCGATTGGCGCGCATGTTCGAGATGTGATAGCAACCACCAGGCTTGATGAAGTCCTTGCCACCGGCGTGGCCGAACTGAACCAGAGACAGACGGTCGGCGAGACGGAGATAGTCACAAACAGGGTACCCGTACGCGACGAAAGCGGCAAGGTTGTCGGGGCGGTAGCGGTCTTCCGTGACCTCACCGAAGTCAAGAAGCTCGCGGAGGAGATCACGAACCTCCGGGAGGTCCAGTCTTTCCTCACCGCAATCATAGGAGCCACTCAAGACGCGATCTCGGTGGCCGACGCAAACGGCAACGGTCTTATCATTAACCAGGCCTATACGAGGCTCACCGGACTTACCGAGAAGGACGTGATAGGGAAGCCCGCCACCGTGGACATCGCGGAAGGCCCCAGCATGCACATGCAGGTCTTGCGGACCCGGCAGCCCGTGAAGAACGTGCCGATGCGAGTGGGGCCCATGCGGAGACAAGTGGTGGTTTCGGTCGACCCGGTTTTCGTAGGCGACGAGCTTAAGGGCAGCGTTGGAGTAATCCGCGACGTGTCTGAGATCATACGACTTACCGAAGAACTGGACCGGATGAAGAAGATCGTGAGGCAACTCGAGGCTAAGTACACTTTCGATGAGGTGGTGTCGGTTAATCCTCTGGTCTCTCAAGCCGTGGAACAGGCACGCAGGGTGGCTTCCACCACCGCGACAGTCCTCCTGAGGGGGGAGAGCGGTACCGGCAAGGAGCTGTTCGCCCACGCGATCCACAGCGCCTCGCCCAGGAGGAACAAACCGTTCGTGAGAGTAAACTGCGCAGCCTTGAGCGAGAGCCTGCTCGAGTCCGAGCTCTTCGGGTATGTAGAGGGCGCGTTTACCGGCGCCAGGCGAGGCGGCAGAAAGGGCCTTTTTGAGGAGGCCGAGGGAGGATCGCTCTTCTTGGATGAGGTCGGAGTCATGACGCTTCCGCTCCAGGCCAGTCTCCTCAGGGTGCTCCAGGAAAAGGAGATCGTGAGAGTAGGCGACTCAAAGCCCACTCCCGTGGATGTCCGCGTGATAGCCGCGACAAACGTGCCCTTGGAGCAACTGGTAGCGGAGGGCAAATTCCGCGAAGACCTCTACTACCGCTTGAATGTCATCCCTATCTTCATACCTCCGCTCAGGCAGCGGACGGATGACCTTCCGCTCCTCTGCGACAGGCTCATCAAGAAGCTAAACCAGGAATACGGCAGGTCTGTGGAAAGCGTGAGCCCTGAAGTCATGGAGGTGTTCAAGGCTTACCGCTGGCCGGGCAACGTGAGAGAGCTGGAGAATGTCCTCGGCAGGGCCATGATGAACATGAAGTTCCAAGACACCGTGATAATGCTCGAGCATCTACCGCCCATGGCCATTGATGGGGACCGTTTCGGAAAACCCGGAAGCCGGGATGGTGGGCCGCCGTGGCTCTCGCCAGGATTTTCCACCACAAGCCTCAAAGACGCAGTGTCCAACGCAGAACGTCACGCCATTCTAAGTGCTCTCAAGAAGACGCAGAACAACAAGACCAAGGCGGCACGACTGTTGGGTATCAGCGTAAGGAGCCTCTACAACAAGCTCGAGCGCTACGGGATTGAGGAAGAAGAGGATCCGGTTTCGTAGTGAGTATCGGCGAGTCACGATGAGTCACGGTGGGAGTCATGATGACTCACGGTGAGCCGCGGATGCCCCGAAACGTCAGTGCACAAGTGTGCCGTAGGGTGCATGCATCATCTTGCACATGTGAACGGTGTTGCATGCTACTCATCCGGATAACCCGTGCTCCCGGCGGTCTTGTGATCAGATTCCTTAGGTAAGCGAGGCTCTGCGAACGTTACCGGATGCGGGACTCTTATGGCTACCGTAGAACTCTTGGCATGCATTTTGCTTGATCCATTGGTGAGAAAAGCTGAGGAGGGATGCGCTTGGACCTGTTCGAGAAGATGGCAGCCGAAGGACATGAGCAAGTAATGTTCTTCAGGGACAAAGCTGGTGGAAAACTGAAGGCTATTGTGGCTTTTCACGATTCCACCCTCGGGCCTCCTCTGGGGGGCACCAGAATGTACCCTTACGCTTCAGAGGAAGAGGCGGTGATCGATGCCCTCAGGCTCGCGAAAGGCATGACCCTGAAATCGGGCGCGAGTGGCCTCAACCACGGCGGCGTTAAGGGGATCATTTGGGGAGACCCGGAAAAAGATAAAGACGAGATCTTGTTGCGTGCTTACGGAAGGTTTATTGAAGGGCTCAAAGGCAGGTTTATAACCGGAACGGATGTAGGCACATACTCAATAGACTTCGTGGACGTCGGCGCGGAGACCAAGTATGTGGTGGGTTTGCCCGTAGAGTACGGCGGCAGCGGCGATACATCCGTGCTCACTGCCTACGGCGTGTTCCTTGGGGTCAAGGCGTGCGTCTCTGAGGTGTTCGGCAAGGACGACCTCAGCGGCATCAAAGTGGCCGTCCAAGGGGTCGGTAAGGTAGGTTCCAAACTCTGCCGTCACCTCGCCGAGGCAGGGGCTTCCGTGGTCCTCACCGACGTGCGGAAAGACCAGGCTCGCGCGCTTGCCGGCGAGATCGGAGCCTCTTACGTGGAGCCCGAAGAGATAATTGCGGTCGAGGCGGACGTGCTTTCGCCGAACGCGCTGGGCGCCGTCCTGAACGAAAAAACCATCCCCCTTCTTAAGTGCAAGATTGTGTGCGGCGGCGCCAACAACCAGCTGGCGACGCCGGAGGATGCCGAGAGGCTATACAAGCGGGGCATCCTTTACGCTCCCGACTATGTGGTGAACGCGGGCGGCGTTATCCAGGTCGCTGACGAACTAATGGGGTTCAACAAAGACCGGGCGAGGCTCAAAGTGGAACGGATCCCTTCTCTACTCAAGACGATCTTTGCGATTTCCAAGCGTGAAGGAATAAACACCGAGCTCGCGGCTACCCGGATGGTAGAGGAACGCATACAAGGAGTGCTTAGGCTCCGGGCAACTATGGCATAACGGGAGAAGAGACGACCTTGGCAGAGGACCACATTCTGGTCATAAATCCCGGTTCGACATCAACCAAGATCGCGCTGTACCTAGGCGAGACGCCCGTCGCGATCGAAACCCTCGATCATTCCGGCGCTCTCTGGGCCGGTTCCAAGGAGATAATCTCGGAGCTGCCTCACAGGGTCGCTCTGGTTAGGCAGTTCCTTGAGGAGCGCGGAATGGCGCCCCACTCATTGCGGGCCGTTGTGGCTAGAGGCGGGCTCCTAAGACCGGTGCGGTCCGGAGTCTATCTCGTGAACCGGGCCATGCTTCAAGACCTTAGGGACCAAGTAGGCGGTAGGCACGCATCTAACTTGGGCGGGCTCATTGCCTGGGAGATCTCTTTGGAAGGCCGGATACCGTCCTTCATAGTCGATCCGGTCTCTGTGGACGAGTACGCGCCCGAAGCCAGGTTGTCGGGGCTGCCCGAGGTCCCAAGGAAGAGCCTCCTGCACGCGTTAAACATCCGCGCCTGCGCCAGGAGGGCCGCGAGAGACCTGGGCAGGGACCTTCCTTCCCTTTATCTGGTCGTGGCGCACCTTGGGAGCGGGTTCTCCATTTGTCCCTTCTACCGAGGAGCCATGAGAGACGCCAACAACTCCAACGAAGAAGGTCCGTTCACGGTTGAGAGGGCCGGGACGCTTCCTGCCGTTTTCCTGCTGGACCTTTGGTGGGAAACGAAAGCGGGCGAACTGGGGCGCCTCCTCACGTCCCAGTCTGGGATGTTCGGTTACCTGGGAACCAAGGACGCCCGAGCCGTTGAGGGCCAAGCCGCCGTAGACAAGCGGACAAACGCAGTGTGGCAGGCGATGGCCTACAGGGTGGCCCAGGAGATCTGCGCCATGGCGGCGAGTTTCCCCGAAAGGCCCGATGCAGTGGTCATCACCGGAGGGCTGGCCAAGTCGAAGGATTTTGTGGCCAGGGTCACGGAGTACACGGGTTTTCTCGGGAGGCACCTCATCTACCCGGGGGAGGATGAAATGGAGGCGCTTTTGGCCGGAGCCCTACGAGTGGTGCGGGGCGAGGAACCGGCCCGCGTTTATCCCGACACGGAGGCGGTATCATGAGCGACCTATTCCACGCTTTTCGCGAGAAGGTAAAGACGAAGGGGAGCGTAGGCGTCAGCCTGGTTGAGGCATTTGACGAAGAAGCCCTCTTGGCCCTAAGCGAAGCCGAGAGAGAAGGGTTTGCGCGGCCTTTCCTGGTGGGAGATCCCAGGAAGATAGAAGCGGCGATGAGCTCCTCAGGAGCGCGTTTCCAGAACCCCGTTATAGTCGAGGCGCTCGATCCCCTAGATTCGGCGAAGGCGGGAATACGGCTCGTCCGCGAAGGCACTTGCGGGATCCTCATGAAAGGCAAGATCGGCACCGGGAGTCTCATGAAGGCCGTCCTGGACAAAGAAGAAGGCCTTAGGACCGGACGGATACTGAGCCACGTGGCCTGCCTGGAAGTGCAGGGCTACGACCGCTTCGTATTCGTTACGGACGGCGGCGTCGTGCTACACCCCGACCTCCAGAAGAAAGTGCAGATCGTGTCCAACGCCATCGGCGTCGCGCGCCTCATGGGAGTGCAGACTCCCAGGGTGGCGGTCCTCGCGCCTTCGGAAGTGCCGAACCCAGATTCCGAAGCCAGCATGCATGCGGTTGAGCTTGCCCGGATGGCGAAGGAGGGCATGTTCGAGGGGGCTTTCGTGGAAGGGCCTATGGCTCTGGATGGGGCCGTCTCGCTTGAGGCTGCCCGCATAAAGGGCATGACGGGAGAAGTACCGGGACGGGCGGACATACTCGTCGCGCCGGATGTTGTCTCAGGGAACAGCATCGCCAAGAGCATGCAGTATTTTGCACGCGCCGTCATGGGCGGAGTGATTGTCGGGGCTGCCGCTCCGGTCGTGGTCATCTCGAGGGCCGATACCGCCCAGGTAAAACTCAATTCCATAGCTATGGCGCGAGCCCTGGTCTAGGGCTTGTTCCATGCAGTGAAACGATCAGGCAGGGAGAGGTTTCCGACTTACAAGTCAACGGATTTAAGGAGGAAGAGAGCTTTGGAAGTACTGGAGAGCATGGCTAAGCACGGACATGAGCAGGTTGTGTTCTGTTACGACAAGACTTCCGGACTCAAGGCGATTATAGGCATCCACGACACTACCTTGGGTCCCGCGCTCGGGGGCCTCAGGATGTGGCCGTACAAGAGCGAAGAAGAAGCTTTGTTCGATGTCCTCAGGCTTTCCAGGGGGATGACCTACAAGAGCGCTGCCATGGGTCTCAACCTCGGCGGAGGCAAAGCCGTCATCATCGGCGACCCGCGCAAGGACAAGACCGAGGAGATGTTCAGGGCTTTCGCTCGCTTCGTCCACTCGCTGGGCGGAAGGTACATTACCGCCGAAGACGTAGGCACCACCACGGACGACATGGCCATTATCAGGACCGAGACGCCTCACGTGAAAGGCCTTTCAGACACGAGCGGCAACCCCTCTCCGATGACGGCGTTTGGAGTCTTCAGGGCCATGCAGGCTGCTGCCCTGAAGGTATACGGGACCGATAACCTAGCCGGAAGGAAGGTGGCCATGCAAGGAGTCGGTTCGGTGGGGTATTCCCTGGTGGAGCGGCTCCTCGAGGCAGGCGCCAAGGTTTGCGTTACGGATATATTCCCGGAGAAGGTCGAGAAGGCGGTACAGCTCGGGGCCGTCGCCGTGCCTCCCGAAGAGATATTTGACCAGGAGTGCGATATCTTCGCCCCGTGCGCGCTGGGAGCGGTGCTTAATGACGACACCATACCCAGGCTGAGGGCCCGTATCGTTTGCGGCGCGGCCAACAACCAGCTCCTCGAGCCCAGGCACGGAAAGGCCCTTCAGGACAGGGGCATCCTCTATGTCCCCGACTATATCGCCAACGGAGGCGGCGTCATCAACGTAGCCGACGAGGTCAACATAGGCGGCTACAACCGCGAGCGCGCGCTCAGGAAGGTGTCGACCATATACGACATCACCCTCAAGGTCCTAAGCACCGCCGAAGAGAAGGGTGTCTGCACTCACGAGGCAGCCGACATGGTGGCCGAGGACCGTATTGCCAAGGCCCTCGCCCAAAAAGGAATGTACCTCCCGAAATGACTTGGGGTTTGAGTATCGACCCGGGCTTCTCTGAAGTCCGGGTCGCAGTCCTTGCTTCCTGCGGGGAAGTGGAGCTTCGTTCCCTTCCCCCGGAAGATGATCCCTTTGAATGGTTCGAGAGGACGTACGGATCGCGCCCGGAGTGCGCAGCTATAGCGGGAGGCTACTACGCGCCGTGTCCTCCGGGCGTTTATCTCATCGATGAACGCATGACCGGAGACGCAATGCGACTTGCCCCTTGGCATCCCAGAAACCGGATGACCGTCCGGGCCTTTGAGTACTGTCGCGACTCCGGGATCCCGGGTGTGGCGGTGGACCCCATGTCATCCGCCGCGCTTTCAGAGGAAGCGACGCTTTCCGGCTATCCGGCACGTGAAAGGCGCGGGGTCTACTACGCTTTCCCGCTGCGCCAGGCGTTTCGTTTGGCCTCTGAGTCCTCAGGGCTCAGTCCTGACTCAGCACGGGGGATCACCGTGTACTTGGGGGACGAGGTGTCGGTAGCCGCTCACGATGGGCCTCGTGTGGTGGCCACATCAGATCCAATAGACTGCGAGGGCCCCTACGGATTTACGAGCGCCGGCACGGCCCCGGCCATCTCGTTCATCCCATGGCTCGAACGGGGCGGGAAGGGCTCCGGTTCGAGAGACGAAATCCTGAAAACCCTAAAGGCGCGGTCGGGAGTCTTCGCCTATGCCGGGGTTGCCTCGTTGTCCGGGCTCCTCAAAGAAATCGAGGATGGAAACGATGACGCGGCGCGTGCCGTGAGGGGGATGGCGTACCAGGTCTCGAAAGAGATCGGCCGCGCCATGGCCGCACTGAAAGGGACCGCCGGCGCCGTCGTGCTCACAGGACCCGGAGTCTGCGTGGACCTGCTTGTTCGGGGAATAGAGGAACGGGTGTCCAAGTGGTGCCCCGTGATCCGAGTATCCCAGGACGACTGCATGCGGACGCTGGTCCGAGAGGGTTTGGCTGCGGCAGCTGCGAAGCGCTTCTTACGATATCCGGAAGAGAAGAGGTCTTGACGTTGTCTCAAGTTACTGTATTCTACGGCCTCTACGGAAGCGGTAAGTCGGAGGTGTCCATAAACTACGCGCTCTGTCTGGCGCGAGAAGGACGGGCCGTGACCATCGTCGACCTGGACGCCGTAACGCCCTACTTCAGGGTGAGGGATGTAAGAGAACGGCTTCTTGAGGAAGGCGTGCGGGTTGTGGCGCCCAAAGAGTCCGTCCGCCATGCCGATCTCCCCGTCCTGCCCGAGGGCATCCGCAGGATCCTCATGCACGGAGAGGGCGATATCGTGGTCGATGTTGGCGGCGACCCGACAGGCGCTAGGGTGCTGGGCGGGCTCAAGGATGCTCTGAGGCCAGGCGCCCGGGGGCTTTTTGTCGTAAACGCCAATAGGCCGTTTTCAAGGACTCTGGATGAAGCCGAGGAAGCCGTACGCCGCGTGACGACGTCGGCCGGGCTTCCCCCTCAGGGACTGGTTTCAAACACTCACATGGGCGAGCTCACCCAAATAGAGCACATTTCGTACGGCCTGGAGTTTGCCGAGGCTCTAGGCCGGCGTCTGGGCCTCCCCGTAGTCATGGTTGGAGTCCCGGCATGGCTTAAATCGCAAGAGGAAGAACTGGCTGGGGCCCTTCACGGGGCCGAGCCCCTGTACCTTGAGCGGTACCTGCTCAAGCCTTGGGAAATCCCAGAATGAACCGGCGGATGGGAGGGAGACGTGTGGAAAAGAGAGTCGTTTTCAAAGAGGACCACTGCAAGAGCTGCGAACTCTGTATCAGTGTCTGTCCAAAGAAGATCATCAGGCTCAGAACCGAGCTGAACAGGCTGGGATATCATCCAGCTTATGTGTCCGATGAAGATCAGGAAAAGTGCATTTCGTGCGCGCTCTGTGCCAGGATGTGTCCTGACGCCGTCATACAAGTCTGGAGACCGTAACGAGGAGGTGGAGGAAGTGAGCGAGTCACTGCTCATGAAAGGCAACGAGGCTTTGGCCGAAGCGGCGATACGAGCCGGTTGCAGGTTCTACTTCGGATATCCTATTACGCCGCAGAACGAGATCTCCGAGTACATGGCGAGACGTCTCGGTGAGCACGGCGGTGTCTTTGTACAAGCCGAGAGCGAGGTTTCTTCCATTAACATGGTCTACGGGGCCGCCGGAGCCGGCGGAAGGGTCCTCATTTCGTCATCGAGCCCCGGGATCAGCCTCATGCAGGAGGCTATTTCCTACATCGCGGGAGCGGAACTGCCCTGCGTTATAGTCAACATGTCGCGCGGAGGCCCGGGCTTAGGCGGTATCCAGCCATCCCAGTCAGACTACTTCCAGGCCACCAAGGGCGGTGGGCACGGCGATTACCGGATGATCGTCCTCGCGCCCGCGACCATCCAGGAAGGCTGCGACCTAATGGCTACCGCTTTTGAACTGGCCGACAAATACCGGAACCCGGTGATGGTCCTGGGAGACGGGATGATCGGTCAGATGATGGAGCCCGTGGTTTTCCCTGAGGTCCTGGACGCGACAGAGCTTCCTCCCAAGCCGTGGGCCACTACAGGCGCAAAGGGACGGAAGAGAAACATCATAAGCTCCATCTACCTCGACCCCGAGGAACTCGACGCCCACAATTGGAGGCTGGAGGAGAAGTACCGGAAGATACGGGAGAGCGAGGTAAGGTATGAGGTCCTCCACGGAGACGATGCCGAGTGGTTCTTTGTGGCTTACGGCACTGTCGCCAGGATCTGCACCGCAGTCATCCAGAGGCTCCGGAAAGAAGGAGTGAAAGCCGGTCTTATAAGGCCGATTAGCCTCTGGCCGTTCCCGGACGAAGCGTTCGAGAAGGTAGCTGACCGGGCCAAAGGGTTCCTCACGGTGGAGATGTCTACCGGCCAGATGGTTGAGGACGTAAGGCTCGCGGTGAACGGACGGAAACCCGTCTACTTCTACGGAAGGACCGGAGGAGCAGTACCGACGCCCAGGTCGGTCGAGCGTCGCCTCAGGGATATGATGGACGGAAAAGTGCCGAGCCAGACCGACTACTTTGACAGGGTAGGAGGTGCCAAGTAATGATCCCGGTCTACACGCGACCCAAGTCACTGACCGATGTCGTAACCCACTATTGTCCCGGGTGCCCCCACGGGATCGCCCACCGTCTCGTAGCAGAGACCATCGATGAACTGGGCATCCAGGAGCGGACCGTCGGAGTAGCGTCGGTAGGGTGCTCCGTATTCTCCTACAACTACTTCGATGTGGATTTTCAGCAGGCAGCTCACGGAAGGGCCCCCGCCGTGGCAACAGGCATCAAGAGAGTGAACCCCGAGTGCATCGTCTTCACATACCAGGGAGACGGCGACTTGGCTTCCATAGGCATGGCCGAAATAGTGCACGCGGCCGTGAGAGGCGAGAACATCACGGTGATATTCATAAACAACGCCATCTACGGTATGACCGGCGGTCAGATGGCGCCGACCACCCTCGTCGGCCAGAAAACCACCACCTCGCCTTTCGGCAGGGACCCGAGCACCCAGGGATATCCGGTCAAGATAAGCGAGCTCCTGTCTACTATCAAGGGAGCCCATTACGTGGCCAGGTTCTCCCTGCACAACCCGGCCAACATTCAAAGAGCGAAACAGGGCATTAAGAAGGCTTTCCAGAATCAGATCGAAGGGAAAGGGTTCTCATTGGTCGAACTACTCTCGACCTGTTCGACCAACTGGGGCATGACTCCGCAAAATGCTCTCAAGTGGCTCGAAGAGAACATGATTCCGGAGTATCCGCTCGGCGAGTTCAAGACAGGGGAGGGAGAGTAAGTCGTGGACCACGAGGTTATCATGGCAGGTTTCGGCGGTCAGGGCATCATGCTTATCGGCACTCTCCTGACCTACGCCGGCAAAGAGGAAGGCAAGGCCGTGTCGTGGCTCCCTTCCTACGGGCCCGAGATGCGTGGAGGTACGGCCAACTGCGCAGTGTGTGTATCTGATGACTCAATAGCATCGCCGGTTGTCGTAGAACCCACCGCGGCTGTGGTCATGAACAGACCGTCCTACGAGAAGTTCAAGAACATGGTTCAGCCGGGCGGCGCTCTGATAGTTAACTCGTCGCTGGTTCCTGACGAAGAAATAAGAGGGGATATCGAAGTCTACAGGATTCCGGCCAACGATGTTGCGAGAGAGCTGGGTTCTGACCGCGTCGCTAACATGGTCTGTCTCGGCGCCCTATTGGGGGCGAGAGAGATCGTCAAGGTCGAAACGGTCATAAGCGTGCTTCGCAAAGTGATCAGCCAGCGGCACCACAGCCTCCTGCCGCTTAACGAAGAGGCGCTTTGGAGAGGTTACCGCCTGGTCAAAGCGTAGATGGCCCGGGGCTCCTGAAATCGGAACGGTCCCCGATGGGGTGAGCCTTAGTGAGCGAAAAGAAAACGGTGAGCGTGAGGGATATAGAGTCTCTCCTGGTGTGTCTTCCGGGCATACAGAAGGCAAGGGTAGTTGTAAACGACTGGGGAGCCATAGAGGAGATCCATATCCTCACCGGACTGGGCAGAAACCCCAAGCAGATCGTGCGAGATGTTCAGAGCGCCTTAAAGGCCCAGTGGGACATCACTGTTGATCGGCGGAAAGTGTCGGTCGCCCAGATCCAGACGAGCCTGCCCGCTACTCCCGGACGCCTGCGATATGTGGGCTTGGAAGTGAAGACGAGCGGACGGACAGGCAAGTCGGAGATAGTGGTCACGCTTGACCGGGCGATCGAGAACCAGAGCGCGGTCTACATCGGCAAGACCGTGACGCATTCATCTGAAGTGGGGACGCTGTTGGGGGTGGCCAGGGCGACTTGTATGGCAGTCAACCTCACCCTGGCTCCTCCCAACGCGTTTTTTGTCGACGATGTGGCCACCTTCACCATAGGGCAGAAAGACGCCATTGCCGTCATGGTAGACTTGCTAACCCCCAGGGGGAACCAGGAACAGCTCGTCGGCTGCGCCCTGGTAAAGAGGGACATCAGAGAAGCGTGTGTGAGAGCGACTCTGAATGCCATGAACCGGCGCCTGGAAGTGCTCCCCCATAGGGGCATGTCATCGAGCAGCACCGAGACTGCCGGCGGCGATGCCGGAGGAGACAAAGACAAGCCCGTGGCCGCACCCTCAGGGGAAAGGCCCGGCCAGATGGAGCTCCCCGACCTCACCCCCTTTGACAAGGCGGAAGACGAAGAAGGCCAGCCGGGACCCCTCAAACCGGAGACCTGACCGGGTTTATGTGACGGGCTCTTAGGGTAGCGGTGTGTTACCAGTAATACCCGGCCTAGCTTCCTCATAGTGTTGCATATGGCAAGACGATGCGGAGGCTAATCGCCATGCGTACAACCCTCAGGTTTTCTCCGTTGCTCCTCATGCTCGTGCTCTTTACGTTTGGCTTGGTTACAGGCATCTTGGGACTTCGTGTGCTCTCGCCCGATGAGAAAGCGGAGCTGGTGGCCTACCTCGAAGTCTTTATGCGGGGTGTACGCAACCCCGGACTTGATCCGAAGGCGATCTTCCGGCTTTCGCTGGAGCAAAACGCCCGCACGGCCCTTTACATCTGGGCCTTTGGCCTGGCCGTCATCGGAGCGCCCCTTACCTGTATCCTGGTTTTTGTGCGCGGGTTCGCCGCGGGCTTTGGGTCAATGTTCCTCCTCAGGGAGGTTACCTCAGGCGGCGTGACGATGTTTGTCTCCGGGATGGTGCCTCACAACCTGATCTCAGTACCTGCCCTCCTTATCCTCTCGGCCATGTCGGTTTCTTTCTCGGCACGGCTCCTCAGAGAAAGGCCCTGGAACTACGGCGGTCTTTGGAAAATGGTAGTTGAATACACGTGGCGCTTCTTCGTGGTGGCCCTGGGGCTCGTCGCCGCGTCGGCCGTTGAGGCATTTGTCTCACCGCTCCTCCTCTCACGTTCAGTCGGGCTATGATCTGAGAAGAAGACCTACGACCTCGGATTGTGATTAGGAGCACAATTTCGCTCTCTTACGGGCATTTCCTGAAGGATCTTGCAAGCCTTTGTGGAATTGGATGCGTGGGCATTTTAAATGCTGCTTTTCCCCAATGTTAAGGAGGTTGAGTGGTTTGATAGTCGGAGTACCCAAAGAGATTAAGCCTGATGAGAACCGGGTCGCGTTGACGCCCGCAGGAGTCAATGCATTTGTGGCCCAGGGCCATCAGGTGGTTGTGGAAACCGGCGCCGGGTTAGGGAGCGGTATTGAAGACGCGGACTACATAAAGGCCGGAGCCACCATCCTTCCCAATGCCGACGAGGTTTGGAAAGCCGCGGACATGATCGTGAAAGTTAAGGAGCCCCTTCCGCCCGAGTTCCCGAGGATGAAGAAGGGTCTCTTGCTCTTTACCTATCTCCACCTTGCCGCCGAACCCGAGCTCACCAAGGCCCTCATGGAGAAGGAAGTTGACGCGGTCGCATACGAGACCGTGGAGCTCCCGTCGAGAGCGCTTCCGCTTCTCACTCCCATGAGCGAGATCGCCGGTCGTATGTCGGTCCAAGTCGGAGCCCACTTCCTCGAGAAGAGGCATGGTGGGAGAGGTGTCCTCTTGGGCGGAGTCCCGGGAGTCATGCCCGGTGAAGTAGTGATCATCGGTGGAGGAGTTGTCGGCACCAACGCGGCCAAGATGGCGGTCGGTCTGGGCGCCAAGGTTACCATCCTCGACGTCAATCTGGACAGACTGCGGTACCTCGACGACATCTTCGGCACGAAGGTACAGACCCTTGCCTCCAACCCGTACAACATAGCCGAGGCCGTAAAGAAGGCCGACCTGGTTGTTGGCGCGGTCCTCATCCCCGGCGCCAAGGCGCCCAAACTCGTGACCGAGGAAATGGTCAAGGAGATGAAGCCCGGCGCGGTCATGGTGGACGTGGCTATCGACCAGGGTGGGTGCATCGAGACCATGGACCACACGACCACCCACTCCAACCCGACCTTCGTGAAGCACGGCGTCGTCCACTACTCGGTGCCCAACATCCCGGGCGCTGTGCCGCGTACCTCGACGTTTGCACTCACGAACGCTACCCTGCCGTACGGTCTCCTTCTGGCGAACAAGGGCTTCAAGGAAGCCGTGAAGTCGAACCCGTCTCTCGCCAAGGGTGTGAACGTCACCGCCGGAAAGGTAACTTACGAGGAAGTAGCCAAGGCGCTCGATCTGCCGTACACCCCGCTTTCCGAGGTCATAGGCTAAGCGAGCCTTATAAGGGATTTAAGGAGAGGGGCCCTTTGCGGGGCCCCTCTCGAAGCTCTCTAAGGGCTGCATAATCAGCGTCAACCTGACATAAGACTTTGCAGGAAGGTATTTCTTCAAGTAGGATATTTCCCCCACGCAAGGGAAACATAGAAAGCGAATAAGGCGTGCGGTGGCCGGTCGTACTTTCCGGCAGTCCCTAGACCTACGGGGGAGGATGGCGCGAATGGAAAGCCTGATACAGGAATTCATAGATTACCTGGGGCACGAGAAGGGGCTTGCTACCAACACACTTGAGTCCTACAGCCGTGACCTCAAGCAATACTACGGCTTCCTATCCGGCGATTCGACGGCTTCTCTCGAGAACGCTTCCCAGTCGACCATCGTGGCTTACCTCATGTACTTGCGTAAACAAGGTAAGGCTACTGCCACCATCGCGCGAAGGCTCGCGGCGCTCAAGGCTTTCTACCAGTTCCTGGTCAAGGAGAACTACGTTTCCTCGGACCCGACCAACGACCTTTCTTCGCCTAAGCTCGAGAGGAAACTGCCGAAAGTCCTCACAGTGAGTGAAGTCGAGAGGCTCCTGAACCAACCAGACCTCAGCACTCCCGCGGGTAAGCGGGATAAGGCGATGCTGGAGCTCCTTTACGCTACCGGGATCCGTGTCTCCGAGCTTGTGAACCTCAACATCCTGGATGTAGACCTCAAGGAAGGGTTTGTCCGCTGCATGGGTAAGGGTTCCAAGGAGCGCGTGGTGCCCGTCGGCGACATAGCCGTATCGGCGCTCAGGACCTACCTGGAGGGGGCAAGGTCCAAGCTTGTGGCAGACGCTAAGGAGAAAGCCCTATTTGTGAACCACCACGGCAAACGCCTGACCCGCCAGGGCTTTTGGAAGATCGTCAAGAAATACGCGACTCAAGCGCAGATCAGGAAAGAGATAACTCCCCATACCCTGCGGCACTCGTTCGCCACGCACCTTTTGGAGAACGGCGCCGACATAAGGGCCGTCCAGGAGATGCTTGGCCATGCCGACATATCGAC
>DUSU01000112.1 GCA_012842425.1 Candidatus Fermentithermobacillaceae bacterium
CCAACCCAAAAAAGAGGGTGACATTATCACAGTCTAGTTAACGCCTTTCAGGGTGACATAATCACTGTCCGTTGACACTGTCCAAAGGCTCTAGTGTTACGGGTTGTACCCATTTCCATATAGCCGTCGTTATAATTGCCTGGGCGCAAAACCGCCTCTGGCAGCGCCTCCTCATCATTTCCTGCGCGGTAAACCGGCGATAGAAACGTCCGTTCGGCAGGAATACGGGAGACTCTGGAAAAATGTTGAGTTTGCTCTGCAACATAAGTAGACTCGATCGTGCTACATTCATTCCACAAGAATCCTCCCAGGTCGGAACGAGTTTTTCTTCTGCTTAGAAGAGAGGAGGCGAAGGTTTAGAGCAATACTCCGTTATCTTGTTTCCTTTGTTTCCTTGTATCTACGAACTAAGCATACCTACGGGGGGATAGTCGTGAGGAAGACAAAACTGGTGGCGATTGTGCTTCTACTGACGCTCCTTCTTCCCTTGGTTCAGGGCTGCGGGCCCAAGGCCCAAACCGAGAACGGGCAGGGACAAGAGGAGCCAACACCGAGTGAGGTTCACATCGGCGTGTACGAGCCGATGACCGGCGCGTCGGCTTCGGGAGGCCAGATGACCTGGGAAGGAATCCAGCTGGCCAACGAGATGCACCCGGAGGTCCTCGGACTACCGGTCAGGCTCCACCTGGAAGACAACAAGACGGACAAGACCGAGGCCGCCAACGCAGTTACCCGGCTCATTGACCAGAAAAACGTCGTGGCGATTATCGGAAGCTACGGCTCGAGCCTGTCCATAGCAGGCGGCGAGGTCGCCAAGAACAAGAAGATCCCGGTAGTCGGTTGTTCGCCTACAAACCCGCTTGTCACGCAAGACAACCCGTACTATTTCCGCGTATGCTTCATCGACCCGTTCCAGGGCAAAGTTATGGCCAAATACGCCTATGAGAGCCTGAACGCGAAGACTGCGGTCATCATCAGGAACGTCCAGGACGATTACGCAGTGGGCCTCGCCAACTACTTCAAAGAGGCGTTTATCCAGCTTACGGGCAACGACAAGAGCGTCTTGGCGGAGCTCGAATACAACACCGGTGACCAGGACTTCACGGCCCAGCTCACTCAAACAGCCAGCTTGGCCCCCGATGTCGTGTTCGCTCCCGGCAACTACGGCGATTCGGCCCTCATGATCCGCCAGGCCAGGACACTTAAGATCACTGCGCCGTTCCTCGGCGGCGATACTTGGGAGGCCCCCGAGTTCATCGAGATAGGTAAGGAAGACGTAGAGGGCGCGACCCTATCTACCCACTACTCGGTGCAGGCTACCGGGACGGATGCCAGCAGGGAGTTCGTTGAAGCCTACAAAGCCAAATACGGGAAGGACCCCAACGCCTTCGCGGCTCTCGGATACGACGCTTACCTTATGATCCTCGATGCGATCAAGAGGGCCAACTCGATTAAGCCGGAGGACATTAGAAACGCCCTTGCCGAGACCAAGGACTTTAAGGGTGTGACGGGGACTATCACCATGGATGAGAACCGCGACGCCAACAAGAGCGCCGTGATCCTTCAGGTGAAGGGCGGCAAGTTCGAGTATCTGACTACCGTCGAGCCGTTCTAGTCGAGACCCAATAACCGGCGCCCTCCCGCTCCTTAG
>DUSU01000087.1 GCA_012842425.1 Candidatus Fermentithermobacillaceae bacterium
CCAAAGGTGAAATTGAACCCGCAGACCACATGGGCGACACTAAGTGCTTTCACCAGGTAGTCCCCAACAAAGTGGGCCGGCGTAGTAGCTGCCAGTTCGCGGGTGAAGTCCACCGAAAGGAAGTAGGCGGCTCCGAAATCCTCTGCCAGCAAGGCTTTTTCGTCGCGCGGTGTGAGGAGCCTTTCGTATCCACCTGAGTTTCCGGTCAGAGTACGGGGATGTGGGTGAAAAGTCATGAGAAGGACGGGATAGCCCTTCAAGCCGCTTACCCGCTTGGCTTCGGAAAGAAGACTCTGGTGGCCCAGATGAAACCCGTCGAATACCCCGATGGCAGCTACAACCTTTTCGGGCAAGACAGCCCGGTCTAGTTCTCCATTGCGCATGACAAGCCTTTTCACACCCACACCGTCTTTCAGCCGAATTTTGACGTACTCTTCAGAGCATGCTGCGATGAATGACTTCCTGTGCCCTCGCTTCCGGTCGGTTCCCGCGTCAATCCTCCCGGTACAGTGCCTTTTCATATGAGACCCTGTTTGGTTCCTCGGGACGCACAACGGCGACTATGGAAGTCCGGGAAGAAGCACCGGGAGCTATTGCCATTACGGTCCTCCCGTAAAGAGAAGCCGGGATGCCTCCCAGAAAGTCGGTATCTTTAAGAGGCACTCCGTGCGCTATCTTCTTTAGGGTCTGGGAGAGCACCGTGACTGTAGGGTACTCCTCGGGCAAGACGCTGAGGGGATCGGGAAAGGCCCGCTCCGGCTCACCCGACTTCTTGAGCCTGACGAGTTCTCCTATCGTCAGCGCGTCCTTCAGCCTGAACCTGCCGCTACGGGCCCGGAGGAGGTATGAAACCACGGCTCCGCAGCCCAGGTCCTCGCCTATCGACTGGGCGATGGACCTCACGTACGTTCCCTTTCCTACGGTCATGTCAAAAAGCCCGACCGGGTGCTTCCCCTCTTTCCAGGCGACGAGCGAGAGACTGTGGACAACAACCTCTCGCGGCTCCTTGCGGGGGATCACGCCTTCTCTCGCTAAGTCGATCATCTTCCTCCCTCCCACTTTGAGGGCGGAAAACGCAGGAGGCACCTGCTTAATGCGTCCCCGGTAGCGGAAAAGGAGGCCCTCCACCTGTTCTCGGGTGACGCCCGTGGCGTCCACCTCGGACTCGAGTTTTCCGTCGGTGTCGCCGCTGTCGGTCGTGAGGCCGAAGGTGAACTCGGCAAGGTAACGCTTGTCCTCAACCAAGAAGTACTCGGTGAGGCGCCTGTATGCGCCTGTGGCCAAGGGCAGCACACCGACGGCCAGGGGGTCCAGCGTCCCCAGGTGGCCTACCAGGTCTTCACGGAGTATGTTCCTTACAACCGCGACGATATCGTGGGATGTCACGCCGCGGGGTTTCAATATGTTCAGGAATCCGTCCATATGTCGAGTTCATCCAAGATGGCGAGGACTTTCTGTGAGGCTTCCTCAAGTGTGCCTTTAACCAGGGCACCGGCCGCGCGGGGATGCCCGCCGCCACCTAGCTTCACGGCGATCTTTGAGACATCCACCTTGGAGCGGGAACGGAAGCTCACGTGGAAGCCGCTCCCGTCCTCCATCTCGCGGAAGAGGAGCGATACCTCCACACCGGATATCGATCGCGGGTAGCCTATTATGCCCTCGGTCTCATCGGGAGAAGCCCCCGCCTGAGCCATCATGTCCCTTGTCACGGAGACGGTGGCCAGCTTCCCTCCGCGTGAGAGCTTTAGTGTATTGAGGGCCTTCCCAAGGAGCAGGACAGACGAAACCGTGCGGGTCTCAAAGATCAGTTCCGCTATCTCCCACGGGTTTGCCCCGTACCCTGTCAAAGCCCCCGCTATCTCAAACGTTTCCTGCGTGGTGTTCTGATATCTGAACCCGCCGGTATCGGTCGCTATGGCAACGTAGAGGCACGTCGCGATTTCTTTTGTGATGGGTACCCCCGCGGCGATTAGCAGCTTATAGATGATCTCCCCCGTAGCCGCGGCGTCGGGAAGGACGAGGCTCACATCTCCGAACCCCGTGTTGGATATGTGGTGATCAATGTTAACCCAAATGCTGTTTCTCGCCAGGTCAAGGCCCTTTCCAGCTCTCTCGGGATCGGTACAGTCGATGAAAACGGCGACTTCCGCGCGGAAGTCCTCAGGGTCTATGTATTGGGCGCGCGTGTGAAACTCGCTTCCCGGAAGGAAGTCGTAGACTGCCGGGTGGGGGTCCTGAGAAACAAGAAGGGCTTGCTTGCCCAGGCTCTGCAGAACCTGGACAAGGGCAAGCCCCGAACCAACACAGTCGCCGTCAGGCTTCTGGTGCTCAAGGAGCACAAAACTGTGGTGCTTCTCAATAAGGCTCTTTATCTCGGAAAGCGCCTCTTCCACAGAAGAAAGCGACGGCTTCACCGGCCTTCCACTTCCTCGCTTTTCTTGATCTCGTTCAGTAGCTTCGACACCTTGATGCTGTGCTCAATACCTTCGTCCAAGACGAACTGGATCTCAGGGGCGTGCCTAATGCCCAGCGCCTTGGCCACTTCCGACCTAATGAGTCCCTGGGCGCTACGGAGTCCCTCCATGGTCCTTTCCTTATCTTCCTGAGACCCGAACACGCTCACGTGCACCTTTGCTATAGATAAATCCTTGGTCACTTCCACCTTGACCACGCTGGTAAATCCTATCCGCGGGTCCTTGATCCTTGTTGAGAGAAGTTCGGAAACCACCTTGCGGACAAGGGCAGCTACTCTCTCCTGCCTCTGCGACATGAGCATCACCCCGCTTGATGAGATGACTTAGGACCGAGGGACTTCTCTCACCGTGAAGGCTTCGATGACATCACCGGGCTTAAGGTCCTGGAACCTCTCAATCCCGATTCCGCACTCGTATCCGGCACTTACCTCCGATACGTCATCCTTGAACCTGCGGAGGGAAGCCATCTTCCCTTCATAGATGATGACTCCGTCACGAATCAGTCGCACGGACGCCTGGCGGCTGACCTTACCTTCGGTGACATAGCAACCGGCAACGGTACCGACCTTGGGCACGTGGAAAGTCTGGCGCACTTCGGCGCGGCCAAGGACGACCTCTTCGGTCTTGGGCTTAAGAAGCCCTTTCAGCATCGCGTTCACGTCGTCCAGGAGATCATAGATTACCCGGTAAGTGCGTATCTCCACTCCCAATTCCTCGGCAAGGTTCCGCGCTCCCGCATCGGGACGCACGTTGAACCCCAGAATCCGAGCGTTGCCGGACGCCTTGGCCAGCATGACGTCTGACTCGATCACCGCGCCGACACCCGAGTGGATCACGTTCAGCCTGACTTCGGTGCTCTTTATCTTGCCCAGTGCCTGGATAATCGCCTCAAGAGAGCCCTGGACGTCACTCTTAACGATGACGGAAAGGTCCGTCTTCTCCCCTTCCTCCTGACGCTTAAAGAGCTGTTCCAGCGTCATGGTGTGCGTCGACTCCAGCTCCTGAGCCCTCCTGGCCGCCTTCCTCTTCTCGCTCACTTCTCTCGCGATTCTCTCGTCGTCAACGACCAGGAACATATCTCCCGCCTGAGGCACTTCTTCGAGGCCGACCAGCTCCACGGGGGTTGCAGGTCCGGCTTTCTTCACCTGGCGCCCGCGGGAGTCAAACATGTTCCTTATGCGGCCCCAGGTGGTATCCGTGATGATGACGTCGCCCACCCTGAGGACGCCCGACCTTATGAGGGCGGTCGCGACTGGGCCTCTACCTTTGTCCATCTGGGACTCGATGATGTAACCGCGCCCTTTCCTTGTAGGGTCGGTCTTCACTTCCTGCATCTCGGCGACCAGGACGATCATCTCGAGGAGGTCATCCACGCCCTCTCTGGTCTTTGCCGAGACAGGCACAACCACCGTGTCTCCACCCCACTCTTCGGGGACAAGACCGGCTTCCGAGAGCTGCTGCTTGACCCTATCGGGTTTGGCTCCCGGCTTATCCATCTTGTTCAGGGCCACGATGATGGGTACTCCCGCTGCCTTCGCGTGGTTTATGGCTTCTATGGTCTGGGGCATGACGCCGTCGTCTGCGGCCACCACAAGCACGGCCACATCGGTGACCTTGGCGCCCCTCGCTCTCATCGCAGTGAAGGCTTCGTGGCCCGGGGTATCAAGGAAGATGATCCGGCTTCCTTCATGCTCAACCACGGAAGCGCCGATGTGCTGCGTAATTCCGCCTGCTTCCTTCGCGGTGACGTTTGTGTGCCGTATGGCATCAAGGAGAGAGGTTTTCCCGTGGTCGACGTGGCCCATGACGGTCACAACCGGCGGGCGCAGTACCGAAGCCTGGGGATCGTCTTCTCTCTGGAGCTCGCTTATGATCAGCTCTTCCTGGGTCTTTTCAGGTTCCTTAAGCGTGACTATGCAGCCGAGCCTTTCAGCGATCTTGGCCGCTATCTCTGCCGGCACATTCTGGTTGATGTTGAGCATCATCCCGGCGCTCATGAGCGCGCGCTGGATGTTGGTAGCAGGCAGGCCTACTAGGCTCGCCAGGTCGCGCACCGAGATGGGACCCTGGATGGTCACCCTGCGGGCGCCCGGTTTCTCACCGCCGGGATACTGGGGAGCCTTTCTCGCTTGGCCGCGGTCGTCCTGGCCGAAAGGCGGCCTCCCCCTATGGGGACCTGCTTCCGGACGCCTCTGGTCCCGGGACCTCGGAGGCTGCCCTTGGCCTCTTCCACCCTGGAACGGCTGCCTGGGGCCCTGAGCCTGGGCCGCTTGCTGCCTCTGGTCACGTCCGGCAGACTGTCTGGGGTCCCGTCCTGCAGGCTGCCTCTGGTCCCGCACGGCGGACTGCTTCGGGTCCCGCGCGGCAGGCTGCGGCTGCCCGGTCGTCACCTGCGCATTCGGCCTGGGGCCGGCGGCAGGTCTTTGGGATGCCTGTGAAGCCTGGGGTGCTTGGGATACCTGGGACACCCGGGGTCCTTGCGATGCCTGCGACGCCGGAGGAACCTGAGGTGCGGTCTTCCTATCTTGTGCCGGGCTCGCCGCCGGGGCAGACGGGCGCGCTTTCTCCGCCGCAGTGGTCAATCTCTTCTTAACCGCCTCTGCCGCCTCATCCGTCAGAGCGGCCATATGGTTCTTGACTGATACGCCGATCTCCCCGAGGGCGGTCATTACATCTTTTGAATCTACGCCAAGGTCTCTTGCTATCTCATAGACGCGGATGCGGTTTGCCATCCGGCCATCACCTCCGGTTGTCGCTAGTCGTCAGAATCCGTTCCCGGAGCTCCTCAAATAGAGAAGGAGGCGGAGGGACTTCCAGAACCTTTTCAAGACGTTTTGCCTTCCTTAGAAGCTCAAGGCAATCCAAGTTAGGGCACACGTAGGCTCCTCTGCCGGACTTCTTGCCTGTATCGTCCACGATAAGGTCTCCTTCGGGAGTGCGGACAATCCTTATCATTTCCCTCTTGGGTTTCACAGTCTGACAGCCCAGGCAAGTCCTCTGCGGCAGTCTTCTGGGCATCTCTCCCACCTCCTCGAAAGTTTACATGCTTACGTGTAACCTCCTCACGGTTACCATGGTGAATATGTTAACGGCCTTCCCGGTCCGACTTTATGTCGATCTTCATTCCGGTGAGTTTCGCCGCAAGACGGGCGTTCTGGCCGTCCCGGCCTATCGCCAGCGAGAGCTGATGGTCAGCAACCGTCACGCGGGCTATCCGTTCATCTTGGCTCACATCAACCGACAGCACCTTCGCAGGGTTGAGCGCGTTGGCCACGAAGACCCGCGGGTCCTCATCCCACTCGATCACGTCAATCCTCTCGCCCCTCAGCTCCTGGCTGATGGCCTGGACGCGGGCTCCCCTCGGACCGACGCATGCGCCCAACGGGTCAACTTCGGGGAGAACGGCCCTAACGGCGACCTTGGAGCGCATCCCGGCCTCCCGGGCGATACCACGTATCTCAACGATCCCGTCTCGTATCTCGGGCACCTCGAGTTCAAAGAGCCTCTTGAGCAGCCCGGGATGGGTCCTAGAAAGGAGTATCTGGGGTCCCTTGTTGGTCTTTCGTACCTCCAGAACATAGGCCTTGAGCCGGTCTCTCTCGTTGTACTTCTCCCCGCGCACCTGCTCTTGCGGCAAGATGAACCCTTCGACCCTGCCCAAGTCAACGATAACAACGCCACGCTCCACGCGTACTACCTGTCCGGTTACAACGTCGCCTTCCCTTTCCGAAAACTCTTCGTAGATCATGCCCCGTTCCTTGTCACGGAGCTTCTGCATAACTACTTGTTTGGCCGTCTGTGCCGCGATCCGGCCAAAACCTTTGGCAGCCAGTTCCTCCTCGACGAAGTCACCGATCCTGTAGCTTGGATCCTGTTTCAGGGCCTCGACCAGAGATATCTGAGTCTTCGGATCGCTAACGACTTCAACGATCTCCCTCCGGGAGAGCACTCTGATGGCACCGCTTTGGCGGTCGAACTGCACGCGGACGTTATCGGCCGCGCCGGCATGCTTCCGGTACGCGGACAAGAGCGCAGCTTCCAAAGCCTCTACCAGGTCGTCAACTGAGATGCCCCTCTCCCGCTCCAACTGATTGAGAGCAACAAGGATCTCTCCGTTCACGGCTCCCGCCTCCCCCTTAGTTCAGCCCTTTCCTGTAGTCCTCTTCTCTATATAAAAGCTTAACTTTGCTCACGTTCTTGCGGTCGAACGAGACAAGCCTTCTCCCGCCGGCCGGGTCCCCTTGAGCCTGCTCGGCCTTGGCTTCCGGGGCTTTACCTCCGGTCATGCCACCCGTCTTGCCACCGGCTGATTTTCCGCCTTGCGGCTTCCCTGAGCGATCCGTCTCATCATCCATCTCAATGACTACCGACTCGCTGCCCTCCGGCCCGACCGCCAGTTCAACCAACCTTCCCTCGAAGACCCTCTTCCCGTCCTGGGGAGAAAA